>JBBSNI010000105.1:0-14781 GCA_038232695.1 Cytophagales bacterium | reverse complement strand
TCCAGTATCACGCGCAGGCGTCTTTGAGCACTAACTCGTATCTTCCCACTTCGCACCAGCTTATGTAAAAGTTCAGCCTCTCGGGCCGTTGTAGTAGAATCCATGACCAAAAATAACATTATCTTCGGGTTAATCCACTAGCGCAGCAATATGAACAGGCAGAAACGGATGAGGAGAAAGCAGCACTCTCTGATGCCGATGAGGTTTTCATGGTAGTAGAGAATCAGCCGGAGCCGGAAGGGGGTATACAAAACTTCTTCGGCTATGTTAGAGAGAATCTTGTATATCCAGAAAAAGCCCGGCAGGCAGGCATTGAAGGAAAAGTCTTCGTACAGTTTGTGGTCGATACCGACGGTTCTTTAGATGAGGTGAAAGTGATAAAAGGTCTCAGCCCCGAATGTGACGAGTCCGTAGTTAAATTAATGGAAAATGCACCCGCCTGGAACCCTGGCACCCAAAGAGGCAGGGCTGTCAAAGTAAGGATGGTACGGCCGGTTACTTTTAAGTTAGGTGATACTGATTCATCCAACAAATAATTGCTTAACAAAAACGAGTCACCTGCTACCTCTGTAGACAAGTCACCGCTATTAAGCGAAATTGTAGTGGTAGGATATACTAAGTGACTTTGATAGATAGAGGGTCTGTGCGCCCCAGGCTGTGTCCGGCATCGGACAACAAACGTCCGCTTCTGAACACTACAAAATACAAAAACTTGCTGCTATTGGCTGGAATCGCCTTGATAGCTCCCTGGCACCGTCCTTGTGCAGGCTGTATCGTCATTTACGAAACAAATCAGATGAAAGGCACGCACCTTGGCGAATTTCAGGAGTTGGTCATGCTCACCGTAGGCTTGTTGTACGATGATGCTTACGGCGTAGCCATCCAGGATGAGATCAAAAAGCAGACCGGCAGAAAGGTCACCCTCAGCACCGTACATGCCGCGCTGAATAGGCTGGAAGACAAAGGCTTGCTCACTTCCCGCCTGGGCGGCGCTACCGAAGAGCGGGGCGGTCGCCCGAAGCGGCTGTTTAAGATCACGGCCTATGGCAGGCAGGCGTTGGAACAAAGCAGGGCAATGCGTAACAGGATGTGGGGGTTGATTCCGAAGGTGGCGTGGGAGTCTTGATCAGGATAGTCAGGATGGAAAAGGATAAACAGGATGGATGATAATGAGATGAAAAAAGAACAACCGCCTTTGTGGGCAAATCGCTTCCTGACTTGGTTCTGCCATCCTGACTTGTTGCCGGAGATACAAGGGGATTTGCAGGAGTTGTTTGGGCGGTGGGTGCAAGAGTATGGGGTGAGGAAGGCGAGGTGGTTGTACGTTTTAAACATTATATTCTTTTTCCGTCCTTTTACCATCCGGAGGAAAAGTTTTGTATCACCTATAACCTCTTTTATTATGCTTCGCAACTATTTGTTAACCGCCTGGCGACAGGTGCAAAAGAACAAACTACATACGGCTATCAACGTGTTTGGACTGGCCATCGGCATGGCCTCCTGCCTGATCATCTCCCTCACCGTACAGCATGAGTTCAGCTACGACCGCTATCACTCTGATGGGGATCGTATCTACCGTATTACTTCTCATCTCAAATTTGCTGATGACTGGGTAACTAATGGAGGCGTTCCTGCACCGGTTCCTCTTACGGTTCGAGATGAGTTTACCGGCTTGGATGCCGTAGCGGCTTTTCATACCGTACATCCTACGGAGGTGAAAATTCCAGGTAGCGCTGAAGCAACTGAGCAAAAGCGCCTGGTCATCGCCGGCCCTGACTTCTTTGATGTCTTTACAGATCACCACTGGCTTATGGGCAATCCTGCCCAGGCGCTTGCCAAACCCTATCAGGTAGTACTTACCGAAAGCCAGGCGCACAAGTACTTTGGAGCGCGAGAAGCCGTAGGACAAACCATTACCTATTTTGATTCGTTGGATTTTGTGGTATCCGGTATCCTGGCAGATGATCCGCACCAGACGGATTTGCCTTTTACCGACTATCTCTCGTTTGCCACCTTGCGGGCAGACCAGACGCTTGCTGGCAATTACGGATTAGAAAGCTGGCAAAACACCAACAGCAGTTCCTTAGCGTTCCTTAAATTATCGCAGAGAAGCACTCCGGCAGATATTGAGCGGCAGTTTCCTGCGCTGATCGACAAGTATATCAAACAGGAGGCAAATAATGTAAAAAGTAAGTTTAATCTACAACCCTTGTCCGATATGCACTTTGATGCTGATTATCTTTTGGACGACCAACGGATAGCGCACAAACCTACCTTGTATGGCTTGGCTTTGGTTGCTTTATTTTTACTCCTGATCGCTTCCATCAACTTCATCAACTTAGAAACCGCCCGTGCCGTATTACGTTCCCGGGAGGTAGGCGTCCGTAAGGTGTTGGGAAGCAGCCGGGGACAACTTATTCAGCAATTTTTAGGCGAAACGTTTTTGATCACGCTGCTGGCGGGTGGGTTAGCCGTGTTGATAGCCCACTGGGGTATGGATTATTTCAAAGAAAGCCTGCCCCCGGATCTATCCCTGCATGTGCTTTGGAAAAGCAACGGCTGGCTGCTGCTGCTGGCCATTGTCGGCATGGTAAGCTTGCTGGCAGGTGCTTATCCGGCGCTGGCGCTCTCTTCTTATTCTCCGGTTTTTGCGCTAAAGAATCAGATGGCAAAATCGTCAGGCATTACCCGGAAAGCTTATCTACGGAAGTCATTGATTGTATTTCAGTTTGCTATCGCGCAGGCATTTATCTTGGGAACCTTGATGGTGGGCAGTCAATTACATTTCTTGCTTCACAAGGACATGGGGTTTCAAAAAGATGCCATCGTACATTTTCAACCAGACCAATGGTGGCAGGATACCACGCAACGAAGAGTCACCTTGGCTAACGAGTTACGAAACCTCAGCGGCGTATCTGCCCTGAGCCTGAGCGGTCGCCTGCCTGCTTCCTCCGGGTGGAGTTCTCGAACAGTCACTTACCAGACAGATACGTCTGAGGCTAAGGTGAATATTTACATCAAACAGGCTGATACCAGTTTTCTCAAAGTATATGGCATCAAACTGCTGGCTGGGCGTAATTATCATGTCAGCGATACCCTGCATGAACTGCTGCTTAACGAGACAGCCGCCAAAGCGTTTGGCTTTGAGCCTCCCGCCGAAGCCGTAGGTCAGTTGATTGCATTAGACGAAAACCGTTTGCTTCCGGTGGTAGGCGTGGTGCGCGATTTTCATGACGGACCCCTTTATGAAAAAATACATCCTGTGATGATGGGTTCTGAAGAATCTCGAAGGTTGGGTAATTTCAATCTGCTGTTGGCTACTCAGGGAAAGCAAGGAGAACAAGTAGAACAGTCTTTGGCGCAAATAGAAAAGGTATATCAACGGTTCTACCCGGAAGCTCCTTTTGAGTACCAATTCTATGAAGATACCATTGCTAAATTCTACGAAGCCGAACAACGCACTGCCCGGCTAATTAATGTAGCGACCGGGTTAGGTATTTTTATCAGTTGCTTGGGTTTGTTAGGACTCGTTTCTTTTACCACCAACCAGCGCATCAAAGAGATTGGGATTCGCAAGGTGCTGGGCGCTACGGTGGCTCAGATCGTCACGCTCTTCTCCCTTGAGTTTGTGGGGCTAGTGTTCATTAGTTTCATCATTGCCGCTCCTATCGCCTGGTATCTTGCCAGTGAATGGCTCAGCCGGTTTGCTTACCGAACAGACATAGGCGTTGCCATTTTTATTTTGACGGTGCTTTCAGCGTTGGGACTGGCTTTGCTGACCGTAGGGCTCCGGTCTTGGTATGCCGCCCTGGCTAACCCGGTGGATAGTTTGCGGAATGAATAACAAAAAAAGTGATAACTTTATCTGCTAAGAAGTTTACGCTTATGACCTTGATGCGTTTAAATAGTATACAAAGAAACTTAGAACTATACCGTATATCTAATTATGAACTGGCAAGAACACATCGTAGAAGACGAGAACATACTGGTAGGTAAACCGACTATTAAAGGCACCAGACTATCAGTAGAATTTTTAGTGAGTCTTTTAGCGCAAGGTTGGACAGAACAACAGATACTTGAAAATTATCCGCGTTTAAACAAAGAACATCTTCAAGCCATATTTTCCTGAAAATATTAAAAAAGTATGCCTGTCCACGACAGCTAAAAAATCATCAAAACGCTTCTTAATCCAGCTGATGATTGACGAAATCGTTGGTTCTAAAACTTGAACATGCCTACCCCACCCCGCCGCGCACTGCAATTCCTCCGCTGGTTCTGCGACCCTGACCTGCTGCCGGAGATAGAAGGCGACTTGCAGGAGTTGTTCGGGCGGCAATACAGCTTATCATGGGCTAAATCAAAAGTAAGCAGCCAGTATTTGAAGAACAGTGAGCCCAGCACGCCATCGCTCATGGTTTTGTTTTCTACATGCACGGGTATTTCGGTAGCAGCGCAAAGGTGCAGCAAAGCTACCGTGTATTTTTTGAGGTAATGTTGTGGTTAGACTATATGAGTTTCGGTTTTTTATACTCATGAATCCTCATCTACTGATTTTAATATTTAATTTTACCTGCATATCTGCCCGGCAGGGCTTCGTCCGAAACAAAATCATCGTTCTGCTATTATCATCCTGAAGCGTCAACTCATTACATTATTTTTAGATGTTAGTCAAAGACCGTGTTTTATCTTCTATTGCTACCAGCAACTATATCAGCCGCGACCTGAGCTGGCTAAAGTTCAACAGCCGTGTGCTGGATCAGGCCAAAAAATCAAGCCGTAATATCTTTGAGAAACTGAAGTTTATGGCCATCACCACCTCCAACCTGGATGAGTTTTTTATGATCCGGGTAGGCAGTCTGTACAACTACATAGACTATGGCAAGGAGCGCATCGACTATTCGGGCTTGCGCGAAAAACCGTTCAAAAAGAAGCTGTTGCACGAAACCCAGGCTTTTTTTAAAGAACAAACCGACCACTACCTGAACCACCTGCTGCCTTACTTTGAGAAAAACCACTTCAGCATCGTCAAGGACATTGGCAAACTGGAAGCCGATTCGGTCAAAAAGCTGGAAGAGTATTTTAACAGGACGATCTACCCCATGCTTACCCCGATGGTGTTCGACAGCTACCACGCCTTTCCGACGCTGATGAACAGACTGCTGGTCTTCGGCGTAGTGACGAAAAACCCAACGGAGAAGAAAGACCAGAAGAAGCTTTCTTTTGTACAAATTCCACAGAATCTGCCCCGCTTTTATGAGATGGACCGGGGCGAACGTCTTCTTTTTGTGCCTATAGAGAACATTATCCGGGAGTACATAGACAGGCTGTTTCGCAACATAGAGATCATCTCCGTCAGCCTGTTTCGCATCACGCGCAATGGCGACTTTACCCTGGACGAAAGCGATGATATAGAGGCTAACTTTGTGGAAGAGGTAAGGCGCAAACTCAAAACCCGGAAAACCGGCAGGGTCGTCAGGATAGAAGTGGAAGAGGGCTACAGCCCCTGGATGATGCGGCAGTTAGCCAGCCGCTGGACCATCGACAAAGACAATATCTTTGAAGTGCCGGAAAAATCGCTGATAGATTTTACGGCATCGTGGCAGATCATCAACAACACGGAATTTAAAAACAGGATACCCAAATCTCATGCGCCGGTGCCGCCCGTCACTTATCCGGAGATGGGCAACGACGACATCTTTGAAGTCCTCAAGAGCCGCGACATTCTGCTGCACCATCCTTACAACGACATAGAACCCTTGATGGAATTGATCGAGCAGTCGGCGGAAGACCCCAACGTGCTGGCGGTCAAGCTGACGATCTACCGCCTGGCACCTGATTCGCAAATCACGGCAGCCCTGCTCAAAGCAGCCGAAAACGGTAAGCATGTGTCTGTGCTGTTTGAACTGAAAGCCCGCTTTGACGAAGAAAATAACATGCGGGAATCACAGAAATTACAGAAGGCGGGTTGTTTCGTCATCTATGGGTTGGGCAGCTTTAAGACGCACACCAAACTGCTGCTCATCGTGCGTAAGGAAGGCAAAAAAGTCACGCGCTACGTACATATGTCCAGCGGTAACTACAATGAACAAACGGCTAAACTATATACCGACCTGAGTTTGCTCAGTACCAACGAAGTGTATGCCCATGATGTCTCTGAGTTTTTCAACGTGATCACCGGTCACTCCCTGCCTTCCGGCTACCAATATCTGATCACCGCGCCCAGGGATATGCGCCCCCAACTGATCAAACTGATCAGGCAGGAAGCTGAAAATGCCAAAAAAGGACAGCCTTCCGGTATCGTGATCAAGATCAACTCCCTGGAAGACAAAGAAGTCATCGACGAGATGTACAAAGCTTCCCAGGCAGGCGTGACGATCAAGCTGATCGTCCGGGGCATCTGCTGCCTGCGTCCGGGACGTGTGGGGCTGAGCGAAAATATCTCGGTACGCTCTATCGTAGGCGACTTCCTGGAACATTCCCGCATCTTCTACTTCCACCACGACAACGACCCCAAAGTGTACGGCGGCAGCGCCGACATCATGGTCAGAAGCTTCGATAGGCGGCTGGAGTCTATCTTCCTGTTTGTAGACCCCATTGTCAGAAAACAGGCGACCAACATACTGTCGTACAACCTGCGGGACAATGTGAATACCTACGAGATGCACGAAAACGGAGAATACAAACCGGTAGAACGCGGCAAAGCGGCAGCTTTCAACATCCACAAAGAATTTTTCCGGGTAACCCGCGAAGAGCTTGATAAGGTGAAGTTGTTTTGATACAAAAGTTGAAGTTTAGCAAAACACCCCGTTGGGTTTTGCCACATTGGAGATGTTCCCCTTTTTTACTTGAGTTCTGCGCCCTTATAGATACGAGACAAAGCAATCTCGCAGTCTATAGACTGTAAGCGGACACTCTTGTCTGTGCCCTCCACATCCTGGTCTTCCCAATGGTGAGCCGCTTTGCGAAAAAAAGTAGTAACCATCGGCTTAAACTGGTTTACAAGCACATATTCTTTAAAAGAAGGCAGGGTACGATAAGCCATAAACTTACCCCCTCTGTCGTAATTTTGGGTAGAAGGAGACAAAACTTCTACTATGAGCAAAGGATTGGTAATAACATCCTTCCGATTATTATAAAATTTGGGTTTCTCACTTACCACTACCGCATCAGGATATACAAAATAGTCAAGGGACGGAATTTGGATTTTCATATCACTATTACAGACGTGAAAGACTTTTTCCTTTTCGTCTATTGCGAAAACCAACATAGCCAGTATACGTGCTGCTATCTCATTGTGTTGAAAAGTTCCTCCAGACATAGTAATAATAGTTCCATTAAAGTACTCCAGCTTTTTTAAAGAATTTTTTTCTAAGGCAAAGTACTCAGCATGGGTATATGTTTTTTCTAATGTCTCAGTCATCTCCAATAACATTTACCTATTATGATCTATTAATTCTATTTCCCCGGATGTACTTTATTATAAAGTAAAGCATAACTAATTTTGCTTCGCCATTATGGTGGTAGGGTATTTTTTTTATCAACTACATATGAATGATTTGCATTATCACGCTAATACCCTGTACTAATACATGAATCAACGCAACAGAACCAACGATCGCGTATGTTTACGTACTTTACGAAATTTTGTTCTTAGTCTATATTTGTACAAATAAGCTAACGTTTTTGTACCTTCACCATTAAAAGAAGTGATGAAAGCATTTCGTGACTGGAAGTTTGAAGAAGTGCAGCGTACCTTCGGGCTCAGCCGCTCGTTTCAGCATCCCTTGCTGGAAGAAATACTGGCTGCCCGCCATGCGCCTTCTGCTAAAGATCAGGCAATACTTGAGGAGTTACGGCAGGAACTGGCTTACACGGTTGATACACTCAATGAAGAAGAACTGAAGGTTTACTTTATCGGCCCCTTACTCCGCCTTATTGCCTTTCGATCTGAGAACCGGCGACCTTTTTTAGATCGCATGATGTCGTTTACTTACGGAGAAGGATTAGAGACAGCAGGAAAGATAGACTGGATGCTGGCCGATGGTATTCAGGACCCCCGGCAGCCTTATTTTTTTATCCACGAATACAAACGTGAGGTAGAGGCTACCGGTGACCCCCTGGGACAACTGTTGATCGCTATGGTAGGAGCCCATATATTGAACGAAGTAGATTTTCCTTTATACGGCTGCTATGTACTGGGACGTAGCTGGTTTTTTGTGGTATTATACGAAAAGCAATACGCTGTTAGTGCTGCGTTTGATGCTACCCAGGAAGACATCTTCCGCATCTACCATATATTGGAAGAAATAAGACAGCGCATGGAGAAAAGGCGTTAAAGTTTTCAAGCAGTCCGCCGCTGCTGCGCTGATTACTTTTTTACTTGAGTGTTGATTATTGAGTGTTTAAAAAAATATTCAACCGGGCGCCGGGCGCACTCAACACTCAATACCCAAGCAAAAATATGTCAAAATACCCAACTCCTTGTACCGGGGCATCGTTTCGTCTTTAACACCCTAACCCTTGAACACATCACTACCTCACGATACCTTCCTCCACCACGCGCAGCGGCTGCCTGTCCTGGACGTACGCTCCCCGGCCGAATATGCCTGCGGCCATATGCCAGGGGCCTTCAATCTGCCTCTTTTCGATAACAGAGAACGCGCCCGGGTCGGCACGACCTACAAGGAGACAGGCAAAGAAGCGGCAGTGCTGCTGGGACTCGAGCTGGTAGGTCCCAAGATGCGTTCCCTGGCAGAAGAAGCCCGCCGATGTGCGCCCGAAGGGCAGGCGTTGGTGCATTGCTGGCGCGGCGGTATGCGCAGCGAAAGCGTCGCCTGGCTGCTCCGCACCACCGATATGCAGGTATACACCCTGCAAGGGGGGTACAAAGCCTATCGCAACCACCTGTTAGATGCCTTCCGGCAGCCTGCCTCTCTCCTCATCCTGGGCGGGGAAACGGGCAGCGGCAAGACCGCCATCCTGCACGTGTTACAAGAATTAGGGGAGCAGGTCATTGACCTGGAAGGGCTTGCCCGCCACCGGGGCTCCGCCTTCGGAGGTATCGGGCTGGGCGCCCAGCCTACCAGCGAGCAGTTTGCCAACGACTTGTACGGGCAATGGCGTATGCTGGACACCTCCCGGAGGATTTGGCTGGAAGACGAGTCCTTCAGCATCGGGCAGGTCAGGCTTCCGTACGAACTGTGGGAACAGATGAGGCTGGCGCCGGTTATCAAAGTCACCATCCCTAAAGAAGAGCGTCTCAGGCGGCTGGTAGCTGAATATGGCGGACTGCCACAGGAAGCTCTGGACAGCGCCATTCGCAGGATTGAGAAAAGATTGGGAGGCTTACAGACACAACAGGCGCAGGAAGCCCTAACAGAAGGACAATTAGCAAACGTAGCGGAAATCCTGCTGGACTATTATGATAAAACCTACCAGCGGTGCCTGGCAAAAAAAATAAACCAAACGACCCGGGAAGTAATTTGTTCTGTAGATGATCCCTATACCAACGCGCTGAAAGTCAGAGAAGCCGCAGCGTGAGTAGCAATCTCATTGATTAAAGGGCAAAGCTTACCGTTAGCTTTCCTTGAACATTGAATATTTAAACACTCAATATTCAACCGGGCGCCGGGCGCACTCAATATTCAATACTCAAGTGAAAATTACAAAGTGCCAAAGTCGTATTAAACCCATATTTATGCAAAATACCACTTCTGTCAAACTTACCCAATACAGTCATGGGGCAGGCTGCGGCTGCAAGATCGCTCCTAAAGTGCTGGAAAGCATTCTGGCAGGCACCAACACAGGTGTTGCTGACCCCAGGCTGCTGGTGGGCAACCACACCAAAGACGATGCCGCCGTGTATGATATTGGCCAAGGACAAGCTATCATCAGCACCACCGACTTCTTCATGCCCATCGTCGACGATGCCTTTGACTTCGGGCAGATCGCCTCTGTTAACGCCATCAGCGACGTATACGCGATGGGTGGCAAACCCATCCTGGCCATTGCCATCCTGGGCTGGCCCATCAACACCCTCCCTGCGGAAGTTGCCCGGCAGGTGTTGCAAGGCAGCCAGACCGCTTGCCAGCGAGCAGGCATCCCGCTGGCAGGTGGTCACAGCATCGACGCGCCGGAACCGATTTTCGGGCTGGCGGTCACAGGGCAGGTCGACGTTCGCCACCTGAAAAAAAACGACAGTGCCGTGCCAGGCTGCCACCTATTTCTGACCAAGCCCCTGGGCGTAGGCTTGCTGACCACTGCGCAGAAAAAAGGGATTGTGCGCCCGGAAGACTTTGCGCTTGTCCGCGAGAGTATGCTCCGCCTTAACGAGGCAGGCTTGCATTTTGGGCAGTTGCCTTATGTGCGGGCAATGACCGACGTGACCGGCTTTGGTCTGTTGGGGCACTTGGGCGAACTGTGTGAAGGCAGCGGTGTCAGCGCCGTGGTAGACAGCCAGCGTGTTCCCCGCTTTGATATCGTTGATTATTACATTGCCCAAAAAAGCATTCCGGGCGGAACACACCGCAACTGGGACAGCTACGGCGACAAGGTCAGCCCCATCAGCGAAGCACAGAAAGCCCTGCTGTGCGACCCGCAGACCAGCGGCGGCTTGCTGGTCGCCGTAGAGCAGGCGCATGTGAAGGAATTTATAACAGAAACCCGGTCGCTTGGACTTGACCTGGCATCTTTCGGCCAGACCGTAGAAAAACGCCAGCCGCTGATCACCGTCACATAACCGCTAATCAAAATCTCATCTCATCAACATTCAGCCCTTCAATCCATCAGTCCATCAGTCCATCAATAATATGAAAACCTTTCTCATTTGTATAGCAACAGCCCTGATGCTGTGGCATTGCAGCCGTTCGGGCGAGACGATCATAGACAGGCAGGTGCTGAAAGAAATGGAAGAGCGGGAACCCAAGCACGTGCTGCCCGGTGAGATCATGGAAGCTGCTTACGCGCAGGGCGATACTATTACCAGCCAGGCGCAGCAACTTCTGCTCAGCTACTACCCTCAATCAGGGAGCAGTACAGCCTCAGACAACTTTCAGCAAACCTATCTGCGCCGTGTGGCAGACTCGTTGGGACAAAAATACAAAGCCCATATACAATGGATTGCCCCCCGGGACACCAGCAGCAATACCCTGACCGAACTACAGCAGCAGCTATTAGCAGCCTACCTATACAACGCAGACCACCAACTGGACGTCAACCATAACGTACAGCGTATCGATGAGGAAAGCTACCTGTATACCAAGCCGGTGGTGTCTGACAGCAGCCGGTTTTTGGGCATGTGGAGCGTAGTGCTTTCCAAGAAAGAAATTGTGCTGGGGATATAGCGAGGTGCTGTCACTTTATATTACTTTGAAAGTAGGGTTAAACACATAAACATTATGCCTGAGGAATGGTTAGAATCGCTTAACCAAACCACAAAGTAACTATGGCTACTGTAAATCTTCAGGGTAAACCTGTAAGTATCAAAGGAGAAGTTCCTACCCAGGGCAAAGCCGCCGACTTTACCTTCGTCAAAGATGATCTAAGTGAGGGAAAGTTGTCAGACTATCAGGATCAGGTGAAGGTACTGATCGCCGTTCCGAGCCTGGATACCCGCGTCTGCGCTACCGAAACCCGCAAGTTTGATGAGAAATTAGCCCAAAAGCAGGGCGTACAGACGCTGGTGATCTCCAAAGATCTGCCTTTTGCGATGAAACGTTTCTGCTCAACGGAAGGCATTGATCATGTAACCATCGCTTCGGACTTCAGGTACGGCGATTTTACCAGCCGCTACAATACGGAAATTACCGAAGGTCCTTTCAAAGGCTTGTCTGCCCGTGCCGTGTTCGTGGTAGATCAGGATAACAACATTGCGTATGCCGAACTGGTCCCGGAGATCGGCGAAGAGCCTGACTATGATCAGGTGCTGCAAGCCGTAGAGCGGTTGTTGTAGCTGGAAGACGGAAGACCGAATAATAAAACTTCCGTCTTCGGACTTCCGTCTTCCAGCTTATTTACCAGCGTCTGCCGGGGCATCGTAAAGTTTCCGATGAAGCTTGTGCAATGCTTCGGCGGGCATTTTGATGACTTTTCTGTCGTAGGTCATCAGTCCGTTGACTTCCACTTCTACATCTGTTGTTTGGGTATAGACAGCCGCAGAAAGACCTTGCGGGATCAAGGGGATCAGGTCAGTAATGAGCTTTTCATAACGCTCCAGAAGTTCTTCCTTGTTTTTGAAGCTCTGGTAGCCCCAGTTGTCTTTCTCCTGCCAGGTATGCGCTTCCACAGGCAAGCCTAATCCACCGTATTCTCCCAACACGATGATCTGCTCTTTGCCAAACAGAGCCGGGCTGGGCATAGCAGGGTTCGGGTAGCTATGCAAGTCAATGATATGGCCTACCGGGTAAAAATTGCCGCCACTGGCACTATTGACCAGGCGTGTAGGATCATAGTCCATCGTCCACTTGGTAATTTCTGCTGTCTTAAATTGCCCCCAGGCTTCGTTAAATGGCACCCATACTACGATAGAAGGAAAGTTGTAGTTGGCATCCATGATAGCTTGCCACTCGGTGCGGTAGATTTTTTCTGATTCTTGGGTACGGTCTTTTTCCGTGCCAGGGCCTATCACACCGGGGCGCGGGTTCCACTGGTTGCCTAAGTCGCCGCTGGGCATGTCCTGCCAGACGAGCATTCCCAGGCTGTCGCAATGATAATACCAGCGGGCGGGCTCTACCTTCACATGCTTGCGGATCATGTTGAAGCCCATGGCTTTTGTTTTCTCTACATCGAAGCGCAAAGCTTCATCCGTAGGAGCCGTGTACAAACCGTCGGGCCACCAGCCCTGATCTAAGGGTCCGTATTGGAAGACAAATTCATTATTGAGCATCATACGCTGAATGCCCTGCGCATCCGGCTCCATACTGATCTTGCGCATAGCGCTGTAGCTTTTCACCTGGTCTACGACTTTGCCTTTGCGCAGCAGGGCAACGTCCAGATCATACAAGTGCGGGTTTTCCAGCGACCATAGCTTTGGATCAGCAATAGACAAGCTTGCCGCCTCGTTGACGCTTACCGTCTGTTCTGCTACTTTATCTTGCCCATCCAGCACCCTGACGCGCAACTGGTCGCCCGCCTGGCTATTAGCTACTTCGGCCGCTACTGTAAAGGTCTTATTGTCCAGGTCAGGTGTGTTTTTAGTGCTGGTGATATGGCTGGGCGGTACGCCTTCTATCCAGACAGTCTGCCAGATGCCGGTGACAGGCGTATACCAGATGCCTTGCGGGTTTTTTACCTGTTTGCCACGCGGTTGCGGCCCTTCGTCGGTCGGGTCCCAGACGCTGACTGTGATTTCCTGGGAGCCGCTTTTTTTGAGCAGAGACGTAATATCAAAGCTAAAAGGGTCGTAGCCGCCCTGGTGCGTACCGGCTTGTTGTCCGTTGACATACACGGTAGTCTGCCAGTCTACGGCGCCGAAGTGCAGCAGTACGTTTTGTTTTTTCATCGCAGCAGGCAGCGTAAAGGTCGTTTTATACCACAGCATACTGTCTTTGCCTACCGTTTGCCCTACGCCTGACAGGGCGGATTCTACGGCAAAAGGCACCAGGATTTTGCCATCAAAGGAAGCAGGCTGCTTCTCTGCTTTTGGCGTGATCGCGTAGTCCCACGATCCGTTGAGGTTATGCCAGTTATCGCGCACCATCTGCGGACGCGGATATTCAGGCAGTGGCTGCTCAGACGTTACCTCCGCGGCCCAGGCGGTCATGATCTTATTGCCGGCAGCCTGCCAGGTGTTGTCCTGGGCTTTGGCAAACATTACAAAACATAAAAAGAAAAGGATTGAAAACAGAGACTTGTACATAGGATTCGGTTGTGTAAGTGTTCAGTATTGAATTATGCCCGGATTTCTTCGAGCATCCGACGATTTTACAAAAATACGGAGTAAAGTGAAAGGGTTTAGTAAAGAAAGATAGTTGCACGTATATAAGTTTATGCTGTTCAATACTTTCGCTGAGTATTGTAGATCAATAGATGGCCTCCCCAAACTCAATTTCAAACAGGCGGTTTTGCGAAGGTCTGTGAAACCGGCAGCGGACCCCGCCGATGGTTCCCCACCGGGATTCGCCACCGCCCGGCGGCCCGGTGCGGGCCTCGGCGGCACAGACCTGTGGAGAAGACCTTTGAAACGATAAAAACTCTCTCGGCTATATCCCATCACCTTTTCAACTATTTGTCCAAAAAATCTAGCGGGCTGGGTACTTTCATAAGGTTGTTGGCTGTAACGTGGGTGTAGATCATGGTAGTACGGATTGAGGTGTGTCCTAACAGTTGCTGAATGACCCTGATGTCGGTGCCCGCTTCCAGCAGATGCGTGGCGTAGGCATGGCGCAGGCTATGGATGGTTACCTTCTTGGTAATCTTAGCGTGGCTGCAGGCTTGGTCAAACACTTTTCTTAGGCTCTGAGGTGAATACCTTCCCCCTTTTTGTCCGTTAAACAGGTACTCCTGGGGTTGATAGCTTGTGTAGTAGGTTCGTAGTTGGTCTCGCAACTTGTCTGATAAGGGTAAGACTCGATCTTTCTGGCCTTTGGCGTTTTTGATATGCACGACGCTTCGTTTGCCGTCAATATCGTTAATCTTCATATTAATCAACTGTTTATGAGCTCGACTTTAGCCTTACGCGGCCCTGGTCATCATAGCGCATAAATGCTGTATCAAGGGTTGGTTTAAATAATCAACCTCTGCTTCGGGCAGGGAGGTTAAAAATTGTTGTTTACCCCAAAGCCG
>JBBSNI010000104.1:0-14871 GCA_038232695.1 Cytophagales bacterium | reverse complement strand
TTGCATTGACAATATCACGTAAATCATATTTGCGTCGCTTCGGCGATCCGATTCCTTTGGATAGGTAGTTTCTCTTTGATAACTTTCCACTGCGGGTCGGTGAGATACTCATATTGAGTTTGCATAAACTTTTAGGTTTTGGTGAACCCAAAGTTTACGCACTGACCCGCTCTTTTCAAAATTTAAACATGCTCTAAAAGGTTACTTGCATTCCCAGCAGGAATTGCTTGCTGATCGGGTATTTGAAGTCTGAAGTTCCCGGCGCAGTAAAAGGACCGCCTACAATGGTCACGTCCGGGTCCATACCGGAGTATTTCGTCCAGGTCTTCAGGTTGTCTACACTGGCTGTAAAAGATACGCCTTGTAGCTTAACGCTTTCCAGTAGCCGGGCGGGCAGCGCATACGACAAAGAAACATTTCTGAGCCGGATATAGCTGCCATCTTCCAGGTACCTTGAAGAGGCTTCGTTAGCCCCTGAACCCAGAAAGACAAGTTTTGGATGCGTGGCTACATCGCCCGGCTGCTGCCAGTGCGTCCACCCATCCTGCAATTGCATCATATTATATTCCGGGTAAGTGCCGTCATGGTCGAAGAACTGCCGGCTTCGGTTGTAGATTTGGTTACCGTATTGGTAAGAAAATAAAACGTTGAGCGACAAGCCTTTGTAACTCAGGCTGTGCGTCCAGCCACCCAGGAAGTCTGGCAAAGCAGAGCTGATCGCCTGAGGACTCAGCGCCGCTTCTCCATAAGTGTTGGTGATTTCGCGTCCGGTTTCATTGCCGCTCTCATCATAGTTGATCTTTTCCCACTGGGGAGCGCCTGTCTGTGGGTCTACCCCTATCCATTTGGGCAGATACCAGGTGTAAGCTTCCTGGCCGGGAAGAATGATATGCCGGATCGGCGCGGGACCTTTAAAGCTTCGGTCCAGGTTGACCAGTTCGCCTACTTCGTTTTTGTTGAAGGCAATGTTGAAAGAAGAATTCCAGAGAAAATCCCCGGCTTTGAGGACATCTGCCGTCAGGGAAAGCTCAATGCCCTGGTTGGTCATAGCACCTACGTTGCGCCGGATAAACTGAAAGCCGGTCGAGGTAGGCACGGGCACCTGGAACAACATGCCGTCTACGTTTTTAGTGTATGCATCGACGGTGATACTCAGCCTTTTAAAGATCTCCATGTCTACGCCTATATTAAAAGCTTTGGTTTCTTCCCAGGTCAGGTCGGGATTGGAAGCCTGATCGTTGATCCCGGCATTTTCGCCGTTGTATTGTCTCAGAAAGGAATAACCCCCTAAGTATTCGTACACCCCAATGTTGTCGTTACCGACCACGCCATAGCTGGCCCGGAGTTTCAAAAAATCAAGCCAGGCATTACCATCCAGGAAAGTCTCGTCGGAGACCAGCCAGGCTGCAGAAGCCGCCGGGAAATACCCCCATTTCCGGTTGGGGGCAAACAAAGAAGAACCGTCTGCCCGAAAGGATGCAGAAAGAAAATATCTTTCCTGAAAGTTGTATCCTACTTCACCAAAATAAGACATCGCATTGCCTTTCACATTGATGCCACTGATGGCCTGAGGATCAGAAGCCGTGCCTGGCACAGTCAGGTTCAGCGGAAAACCTCTGCCCCGTGCGCCTAAACCATAGCTGCTGAACGTGCTTCCCTCAATACCGGCAAAAGCAGCCACGCCATGATCGCCAAATTCTTTGTCAAACCGTAGAATATTGGTAGAAATTGCGTCCCAGTTGAGGTTATTGGTCGTGTTGAGTTCGCCCCCGTAGGCTCTTGAGTCTCTGGATTCAGGGCTTCTGAACTCATCGTAGCGGCTGACAAAACCGCCAATCCTGTTGCGGGTTTCTATACTCAGCCAACCGTTGAATTGATATTTAACGGTCAGGGCCCAGTTAAGATCAGCGCCTTTGAAGCGGGCAAAATCGTTGCTGGCCGTATGGACGAAATTTCTTTTATCACGGCTATACCATTGATTAGCGGGTGTCGACTGGCTGATGAAGCGGGGATCGCCGTTTTCGTCGTAGGGATTGTCCCAGGGCAGGTACAAAAAAGCGTCGTAGAGCCATTCATAAAAATAGCTCTCGTTGGTAGACAACTGTATGTTAATATTATTGACAAACGAAAGTTTATCGGTAGCATGATAGCTCACGTTAGACCGGAAATTGAGCCTCTCAAAGCTACTGTTCAGGAAAGTGCCGTCTTCTTTAAAATATTCGGTACTGAAATAATAAGCCAGCTTGCCGGGATTGGCTGCCACCGAGAATTTATAGTTTTGTATCATGCCGTTTTGGAAAGCCTCGTCCAGCCAATCGAAGTTTCTCTCCCGCAAGCCTTCAGGACGAGCTTTCACAAAAGCCAGTTCCGTAGGGTACAATCCCCGCTGCGTATCGTATAACTCAGTCCCCGACATCAGTTCAAAGTTTCCGCTGGTAATCTTTTTAATGCCAGAAGTTGCGCCGAACTGAAACTGGGGTTGGCTGCTTGTCCCTTTTTTGGTGGTAATGACGAGCACACCACCCGAGGCGCGCGAACCATACAGGCTGATGGCTGCCGCATCTTTCAGCACGGTCACGTTCTCCACGTCGGCAGGCACATAGTTGCCCCCGATCACGCCGTCTACCACCACCAGCGGCGGCTTATCCGCATTGATGGAGTTGATGCCGCGTATTCTTAGCTCAGCCGGTACACCCGGCGCACCGGAGCCAGCCGTCACCTGTATCAGGGAAGAATTAGGCATCTTACATTCACAGGATGTGATGTATCTCAAAGAAAAAACGGTGGTGAGCGTCCTGTCTTTTTAATAGAATATAACCTTCATATTTAGTTTCCTATGTATCACTTTTCTGCTGCCCTTGTATTTTCGTTTTTGCTATCCTTCCACGGTTGGGCGCAAGCGCCTGCTACCTCTCCGCAGCAACTATTGCTGAAAGACTATAGACCCGTATCATTATATCGAACGTCCAACCCGCCCGTGAAAAAAGCAAAGTATCCGGTCATTGACATGCACTCCCACGCTTACGTCAACGGCGAAGCGGAAATGGACCAGTGGGTAAAAACAATGGACTCGGTGGGTATTGAGAAAACAGTCATTATGACCTACCAGACAGGGCCCACGTTTGACTCGCTCGCCCGGGTTTTTTCCAAATATCCTGACCGCTTCGTCCTGTTTTGCGGTTTTGACTATACCGGGTATGACCAACCAGGATACGGCCCTGCGGCGGTGAAGGAACTGGAGCGATGTGTGCGCATGGGTGCCAGAGGCATCGGTGAACTGGGCGACAAAGGCAAAGGGCTGATCTATTCCAAACCGGTGCCCGCGCCCGGAATGCATATAGATGATCCCCGCATGAACCCGCTGATTGAAAAATGTGGCGCGTTGGGCATTCCCATCAGTATCCACGTGGCGGAACCTATTTGGATGTATGCTGCGATGGATTCTACCAACGACGGGCTGATGAATGCTTACCCCTGGCGCGTAAATATAGAGCCTGGTGTGCTGAATCATACGGAGATGATCGCCACGCTGGAAAATGCGGTCAAGAAACATCCCAATACCACCTTTATTGCCTGCCATTACGCCAACTGCTCTTACGATCTGAATATCCTGGGCAAATTGATGGACCAATACGGTAACCTGTATGCCGATAACGCCGCCCGCTATGCCGAAACGGCAACCATTCCGCGTTTTGTAGCCAAATTCTATCAAAAATACCAGGATCGTATCGTTTTCGGTACCGATATGGGAACTTTAGGCTCTATGTACCGGATCGCTTTGCGCATTATGGAAACTGAGGATGAGCATTTCTACGAGCAGGAACTGTTTGGCTACCATTGGGCAGTCAACGGGTATGGTTTACCGGATGCTGTGCTCAAGAAAGTTTATTATGACAATGCCAGAAAACTGCTGGGCAATTTTGATGAATAAAAAATTGACTATCACACGAAAACATGACTAAAATACTCCTTACATCTATCCTAACCATCAGCTTGTTGAGCGCCTGCCAGCCCCGGGAAAAGAAGCCGGAAAGCATCAAACATGACCATATTCAGCTTGAATTCAATGACTTGATGCACACCCGTGTCAGCACGTCCTGGGAATCCGCAGATTCGCTGATGCCGCAGTTTCAAGCGAGCGAATACCTGGAAACAAAAGAAGGCACATACCGGGATTTTGCTTTGAAAGCGTTTGATCAGCAACCGATACAAGATGCCCGTTTAGGAGCAGGCAAAAAAATGAAGCTGATCGGCAAATCCACTGAAAACACGCTCCCGTCAGTCACAAAGATCATCACGGTAGAGCAATACGAGGATTTTCCTGACCTGCTCATCCTCCAGGCAAGCTATGTGAACGAAGATACTCAACCCCTAACTATTACAAAATGGGTAAACCATGCCTACACCTTGCACAGCCAGGGAGATAAACCTGCCTTTTGGTCCTTTCAAAGCGGCTCTTACGAAACCCGTCCCGACTGGCTGTTGCCGCTGAAGGCTGGCTTTAAGCAAGACAATTATATGGGCATGAACGCTTCGGACTATGGGGGGGGTACGCCCGTCACCGATGTGTGGAGAAAGGATGCAGGCATCGCCGTGGGTCACATAGAAGCTGTTCCCAAACTGGTTTCTTTGCCGGTGCAAACAGACGACGCAGGGCAAAAAGCCACCATCGGCGTTCACTACGCGCAGGATACAGTGATAGCACCTCAAGATACATTGATTACCTTTAAGACCTTCGTCACTGTGCACCAGGGAGACTATTTTCAGGCATTGCAGCAGTTTTCCCGGCTCATGCAGCAGAACGGACTCACGTTTGTCCCTTCGGAAGAAGCGGCTTTTGAACCCATCTGGTGCGCCTGGGGCTACGAACGTAACTTCACACTCTCCGAAGTGATCGGTACCTTGCCAAAAGTCAAAGAACTGGGCATTCAGTGGGCCGTATTAGACGATGGCTTTCAGATCGCCGAAGGCGATTGGCAGGTGAACCGCAAGAAGTTTCCGCGCGGAGCAAAGGATATGAAAATGTTGGTAGACAAAATCCACAGCTACGGGCTGAAAGCCAAACTCTGGTGGGCGCCCTTAGCCGTAGACCCGGGCACCCAACTGCTCAAAGAACAGCCCGATATACTATTGACCAACGCCCGGGGCGAACCGCAGGACATCAGTTGGTGGGATAGTTATTATATGTCGCCCGCCTACCCGAAAACCATCGCACATACCAAGGAAGTTGTCAAGATGTTTATGCAAGGCTGGGGATTTGACGGGCTCAAGATGGATGGGCAGCATATGAATGCTGTTCCCCCCGACTACAACCCGGCGCACCAATTGGCTTATCCTAACCAATCGGTAGAAGCCCTGCCTAAATTTTTTAAAACCATCTACGAGACGGCACGGGCCATCAAACCACATGCGGTCGTAGAAAACTGTCCCTGCGGTACGGCCTGTTCATTCTATAACATGGCTTATATGAACCAGGCGGTCAGCTCCGACCCGACCAGTTCGTGGCAGATACGGCTCAAAGGCAAGACGTACAAAGCGCTGATGGAAAAAGCCGCCTACTACGGCGACCACGTAGAACTCAGCGACGGGGGCGATGATTTTGCCAGTTCCTTTGGTGTCGGTGCGGTGCTGGGCACGAAATTTACCTGGCCCAAAGACAATCCTAAACAATCGCAGAGCTTTCTGCTCACGCCTGAAAAAGAAAAAATCTGGAAAAAGTGGTTTGGGCTGTACCAGGAGAAAATGTTATCGAAGGCAGACTATTTAGGCACACTCTACGATATTGGCTACGACCTGCCCGAAGCCCACGCGATTCAAAAAGGAGACACCCTGTACTATGCCTTTTACGCAGACCAGTGGCGAGGGAAGGTAGAACTCAGAGGGCTAAAGGACAGAACCTACCAGGTGGTGGATTATGTCAACCAAAAGACTTACGATACGGTACAAGGGCCTACGGCGCAACTGCCTGTTCAGTTTAAAAAACATCTGTTGCTGGAAGTAATCCCTCAATAATGAATAAAAAACCCTGGCTGATCTATGCCATTATCACGACTGTTTTTTGGGGGATCTGGGGAGCTTTTATTGAAATCCCTGAGAAAGCCGGTTTCCCGGCTACCCTGGGATACGCTGTCTGGGCATTGACCATGATACCCTGCGGCATCGTCGCGTTATACCTTATCAACTGGTCATTAGAATATAAGTTGCGGTCTGTCATCTTAGGCAGTCTGGTTGGTTTGTTAGGAGCCGGAGGACAGCTCCTCTTGTTTCAGGCGCTCAGAGAAGGGCCCGCGTATGTCGTCTTTCCTTTGATTTCATTGTTTCCGGTCGTGACGATCATGTTATCTACCACTATTCTTCGCGAAAAGGCTACCCGACGGCACTGGACAGGTATTGTCATGGCTTTGATTGCCATCGGTTTTCTCTCGTATCAAAAACCTACGGCGGTACAGGCAGATTCTTATCTGTGGTTGTGGCTGGCTATCCTTGTTTTTCTGATGTGGGGCGTACAGGCTTTTTTTATGAAATTTTCCAACGAAGAAATGAAGGCCGAAAGCATCTTTTTTTATATGGCAGTGTCAGCCCTTATATTGATCCCCGTAGCCCTTTGGATGACTGATTTTTCGCAGGAGATCAACTGGGGATTCAAGGGCCCTTACCTGGCCGGGTTGATTCACCTGCTCAACTCCATCGGTGCTTTGACGTTGGTCTATGCTGTCCGGTATGGGAAAGCCATCATTGTAGTACCGCTCACCGGCTTATCACCGGTGATTACGGTAGTACTTTCTTTAATGATCTACGCCGTTGTGCCCGGCATATTTCTCACCATTGGCATCTTTCTGGCTTTGACGGCTATCTTTCTGCTTTCGGATTAAAAAATCATTTACCTGCTTTTTGTATCTGCCTTTTTTCATAAGCAGCATCATAGGCAGGATTAGGCATAGATGGCACAGGAGCATTCATTCTTGCCCGCCAATTTTTCAGAAGTTTATGCAATGCCTGTACTTTTTGCGGATCATCGGCTGCCAGGTTATATGTTTCGCCTGGGTCTTCTTTTAAGTTGTATAGTTCCAGTCCTCCATCCTCAAAATATTCGTGCAGTTTCCATGAGCCCTGCCGGATGATGGAGCCGGGACGGGTACGAAATAAAGGATCGCGCCCCCCGTCTTCTCCCGGATGGTAGCCTTGCAGATAGATAGGAAAATGCCAGACCAGCGTTCTTTCCGGCAACTCTTTGCCATACAGTAATGGCGAAATATCGTCTCCATCCAACAAGGATGAAGTTTTTTTGGCTTGAATGATGGATTGGATGGTAGGATAAAAATCCAGGTGGGTCACGGGCGTATCGTTGCGGCTTCCCGCCTTTACTTTTCCAGGCCAGCGAACCACCAAAGGTACGCGGATACCTCCTTCGTAGTAAGCCCCTTTTCCCGCCCGCAACGGGTCCTGGTGCGATATGGCACGGATGCCTCCATTGTCAGAAGTAAAAATGACTACCGTATTTTCTGTCAGTCCTAATTTTTTGACTTCAGCCAGCAAACGTCCTACATTTTCATCTACCGAAGCCACCATCGCGGCATAATCGGGACGGTCCTGCCCGTCTACGCCCGGCTTTTGCGCAAATTTTTTGATCAGCGCTTCTTTGCCCATGATGGGCGTATGCACGGCATAAAAGGGTAGATAAAGAAAAAAGGAAGTGTCCTGGTGAGCCTTGACGAAACGGATCGCCTCCCGGGTAAGCCGGTCGGTAAGGTACTCTCCTTTAGTACCATCGGACAGAAAATCTACGTTGTAAGGACTGAAATAGCCCTTATTGCCGGGATTTCCCCGATGGCTCCCGCCTGCATTCACCTGGAAGCCCTGCGTTTTGGGGTCATCGCCCAGGTGCCACTTGCCAAAAGTGCCGGTCACATAGCCATTGTCTCTGAGCATTTCTGCCAAAGTATAGATCGTATCCGGCAATGTCTCGTTGTTGGGCGTGGGAATGATTTTTCTGGTTCTGGCATCACCCCGGTCGGAGTTGCTCACCGTGTAGATACCATGCCGGGGCGTATTTTGTCCCGACATCAGGCAGGCACGACTGGGCGCGCAGTTGGCGGCTCCGGCATAGGCCTGCATGAATACCATGCCTTCGGAAGCCAGGCGGTCAATGTTTGGCGTTTCGTAATAACGACTGCCCATAAAACCCACGTCTTTCCAGCCCAGGTCATCTACATTGATCAGGATGATGTTGGGATGAATGGGCGAGGCCTGGCTTCCGGAGTGAGCCGTAGCAGTATAAAGTTTTGCCAGGACGAGCATCAACGAAAAGAATATGATATATCTGTTCATCATTTTTTAGGGATAAAAATACACGGCGGAATCCTGCACAACCTTGACATTGATTTTCAAAAGTGTGGCTCTGTTCAGCGATGCCCAGAAAGTATCCTTCTGAGTAAACAGCGTATCATCATGATTCCCCTCGTTTATTACAATGATAACGTTTTCATTAGCTAATTTCAAGGTTTTTTTAGTACTACCAAGGCTATTATTGGTCTGAGGATGTAAAAGGAATGAGGGTTTAGGATCTGCCATAAAGCCCTACTGACTTTCACCGGTGATAACCTTTATTTCGCCTCCCTTCCTGAACAGATCATGAGAAACAAAATACCCGTCTATTTTCTTATCATTCACTATAATCTCTTTTAACTCTCTGCCTTCTTCCGGTTTATTAATGATCAATTCCTTACCGTTATCCAGCTTCCAGCGAACCTGATCAAAAAGCGGAACGGTCACCAGATATTCATCGTCTGCCGGAGAAAAGGGATACAGTCCCAGGGCACTGAACACATACCAGGCTGACATTTCACCGGCATCATCCATGCCGCAAAGTGCCAGTCCGTGTTCTCCTACGCCATAATAATTCTCCAGAATGTTATCAATGACTTTTTGCGACTTTTCCGGTTTTCCGATAAAATAGTATGAAAAAGGAGCCTCATGATCAGGCTGATTTCCGTGAACATACTGCCCGATAAAGCTTGATACGTTCCGTGCTATATGATCAGGGTTCCAGGGAACGGTGAATAAAGAATCGAGCTTCGCCTCAAAATTTGCTGCCCCGCCATACAAGGCGATTAACCCTTGCATATCATGGGGTGCAAAAAACGAAACCTGCCAGGCATTGGCTTCTCTGAACATATATTCGTAATAAGGATACTGCGGATTGAAATTTTTGACCCAATCACCATTCTCCAACCGGCCTCTCATAAAATGAGTGGAGGTATCGAATACATTTTGATAGTTCTTCGCTCTTTGCATAAGCACCCGGTAATTGGCCGTATCATGCAGTGCTTTGGCAAGCTGCGCTACCGCATAGTCATCGTAGGCATATTCCAGGGTTTTGGAAACACCGGCTTTCGCCTTGGTTTCCACATGCGGTGCGTCAACCGCTGGCGTGGATATATATCCCTTTTTGATGTATTCGGAAATATGTGGACGGGTTCCTCCTTCCTTATTCGCATTGTTGAGCAGCAGTTGATAAACTTTATCTATGTCGTAATTAGCAATCCCCCGGGCATACGAACCGGCAATAAACGCGGCGGCATGGTCTCCGTGGAAGAAGGTAGGAATGAAACCTGTTTTTTCCCCTATATCTTGTAAGGATCGGATGACATCACTGGTTACCTCAGGAGAAATAAGCCCTAGCAGCACCAGTTTGTTTCTATAAGTATCCCACAAAGATGGTTTTGTATAATAGTTGAAATCTTCTTGAACAATTTCTCCTTTTACATCCCGAAATTCTCCGTTTACGTCGCTACGTAAGGCGGGCCAAAGAAAGGTCCGGTAGAAAGAGGTATAGAACACTTCCTTTTGTTTTTGCGTACCGCCTGTTACCTGAATGTTAGACAGGAGGTTTTCCCATGTTTGTTTGGCTTCAGCTTTTACCTCGTTGAAAGATTTATCGCCAATTTCCTCTTGTAGGTTTTGTTTGGCATTTTGTATACTGACGAAAGACAAGCCGATCTTCATCTCCACCGGCTCGTTGTTGCCATCGGGTAGATGGATGATCGCCCATCCGTCTTGCGCTCCTTCTCTCTGAACCTCAAGCTGTTTTATACTTTCATTGAGAAGTGCGTAAAAATGGATGATCTGTTCACCATTCCGTTGAAAGCCCTGCACAGCATTTTTCCCCACCTTTTCTATTTTCCAGTCTGACACCCTATTGTTAGCCTTGGCCAGGTCGAACAGAATTTTCCTGTCCTTTGCATCTTCATACTTATACTGATGATACCCGCTTCTTAAGGTAGAGGTAAGACTTACCGCTACCTGGTAATCTTCCAGGAATACCTTGTAAAAGCCTGCCTGCGCCGTTTCTGATTCATGAGAAAATCGGGAGCCATATTCCTGAGCGTTGAGCGCACCGGATAAAGGAAGCACAGGGATGTTGACGTAATTCCAATGTCCTTTATTGGTATGGGCAAAGGCATGGATGACGGTGTCCTCGTATTCATATCCGCCCCCGGTGCCATACTCCGTGACAGGACTAAGTTGTACCATCGCATTGGGCAGAGAAACGCCGGGATAGGTAAGCCCCGCCCATACCCGCCAGCCTTTTGGTGGTGTATATCCGATAAACTCAGGATCGGTCAGGGGCGCCGTACCTATGAGCGGATTGACGTATTGGGTAAGCTCCGTCGTTGTTGGTTGAGCAATAGTGGTTACCACGGATGCGCAGGAAACGGCTATTGTTATGGCTAAAAGAATTGCGATATTTTTAATGAGATACATAGGTTACAGCCTGTTTTATAATTGGTTAAAGAAGTATAGCAATATAGATGTATTCAAAACCAAGAAAGAGATACGTCCCACCATTTCCATAGCCCGGGGATTAATCCCCGGGCTATGGAAATGGTGACGGGAATTTGTCGTAGGCAGGTTAATATTTCTACACTCCCTATCCAGATAAAAGGTTATGTGATAAAACCAAAACTTCCAGCTACCCTACACGAGCAATTCCGGGTGCTGCTGGTAGGTTTTCCACAGGAATTCTCCGAACAGGGTATTGGCCCAGGCAAACCACTTACGGGTAAAGTTTTTGGGATCATCCTTATGGAAAGATTCATGCATAAATCCTGTGCCGCCGTGGGTTGCTTTCAGAGCCTGAATGCAGGCTTTGATCTCCTGTTTATCCGTGCTGGTAAGGCCCGGACTGGTAAGTCCTTTCATAGTAATACTCATGGGCCAGATCATATTCATTCCCACATGCGGCCCTCCGATGCCTTCCGCTGCTTTTCCTTGAAAGAAGAAGGGGTTATCTGTAGACCACACAAACTTTCTGGTATTCTGATACACGGGATCCGAAACATCCACTGCACCTAAGTAAGGCAAGGACAAAAGACTGGGGATATTGGCATCATCCATCAATAGCTGACCTCCGAATCCATCTACCTCAAAGGCATATATTTTTCCATATTTCGGATGCTCCACGATGGCATATTTCTGTAATGCCCGCTCCACTTCCTGGCGCAGGTCCCGCAGTTCCTTTGCCGTTTTTTTATCCTTAGCGATCTCTTCCATCATCTGGGCTGCCTGCTGTAAGCTGACCACCGCAAAGAAGTTGGAAGGAATCAGGAAAGGAAAAACAGTGGCATCATCGCTGGGACGAAAAGCAGAGCAGATGAGCCCTACGGGCTTCACCGGATAGCCGTAGCCTTGCAAGGGCTGGGTATCGGTCGCATGTGGCGTGTTCCGCTGAAATTTATAAGCGCCACGATCATCCTTTCTTTGCTGATCCCGGAATACTTGCAGCATGGATTTAATGGCATTTGCCCACTGGCTGTCAAAGGGAGTCGTATCTCCTGTTGCTTTCCAGTAGTGATAGGCCAGGCGGACAGGGTAGCACAGGGAATCTATTTCCCACTTTCGCTCATGCACGCCGGGCTTCATATCCGTATGGTCACTGGCCCACTCCCCTACCTTGGCAGGATCATCATAAAAGGCATTGGCATAAGGATCTTTGAGCACATATTGGGTTTGCCTGTTGATGACTCCTGCCATCAACTGTTGCAGTTTCTTATCCCGCTTGATGAAATCCATATAAGGCCAAACCTGGGCCGTACTATCCCGCAACCACATGGCATCGATATCTCCGGTGATGATATACGTGTCGGGCTTGCCATGGTTCGTGGTAAAGGTAACGGTGGTGTCCAGCGTATTGGGAAAGCAATTCTCAAACAGCCACCCCAGCTCTTCACTGTTTACTTTTTGTTTGAACTCCTTGATGGCATTTTCAATGGCCTCACTTTGAAAGTTCCGTTTTCCTGCCGGAGTCCGTACTACCGGAAAATCATTAGCAGCCGACAAAGGGAATGGATTCATGAAAGCTCCTGCTCCCAATAAGGCGGAGTTCTGCATAAACGTTCTTCTATCCATTTATGTATCAGTTAGTTTGTATAGCTTGATTTTGTTTGCATTGGCGAAAGTAAAGATTTTTGTCTTGTTAAAACATCTTGTCTTCCTTTAGTTTGGCAGCAGCTTCCATCAGCATCAAACCGCTTAACTGGGTAGATAAATCTGTTGTCGTTCCAGGCTTTCTACGCCAGTCAGGGCTGCTCATCATAGCGGGACGGCTGATGCCATCTTCAAAGAATGTTTCAGCATTGAATTTCAGGAACCTGATGAAATCCTCGCGCTCGTTTTCACTTAGATCAGGTTGTTGTATCAACTGGGTAAAATACCTCACCAGGATACCTTTGAACAGTCCGCCATCGCCCTGGCCTTTGTCTCTGAGCAATCCTTCTGCCGTAACTTTAGGGCTGCTCATGGTGGCATTGGCAGTCTTAATCGCATCATTGAGATACATTTTATCCTGGGTTACTGCATATAATTCTATGGCGGAGCCTATATACGTACCCAGGTTATAGGTAAAAATCCAGTCTTTATTGATCACTGTTTCACCACCTTCCCTGGATATATTGTCCCACACCAAACCTGTGGCAGGATCTACCAGTGTTTCTTTTTCCCATGCATATATTTTTTTAGCCCATGCCAGGTCTTCGGGATTTTCTTCAATCTGGTATAACCGCATGGCCAGGATAGCGGCGGGTCCGTTTGAAGTTGCATTTTTTCCGTAGGGCGTGTCTGTTTTCCAGGTAATGCCCCCACCAAACACATCACTCCAGCTTTTTTTTATTTCATTCCAAAGTTCTTTCGCTACCGCGAGATATTCCGTATCATGGGTCGCCTGATAGGCTCTCAGGCAGGCAATGCCTAGCCATTCCATATCATCATTGAACACATTCTCATATTGTCCGCCGTGTTTGACTTTGATACCCCTGAGTAAGGCTTTCATCTTTGGCTGATAATTTTCATCATTGGTTCTTACATAACCATCCACCAAAGCATCTAACATATGCGCATTCCACCAGTAATTAAAGTTATTGTTTCCGCTGTTATCCTGCTTAAAGGTTCCCTCTGTACTTAAAAAAGTACTGTAGGTAGCTGCTTGCATAGAATCTGCCGTGGCAGCCCAGGTATAGGTTACTGGTTCATTATTCCCATTATCTGTATTATTGCGCAGAGGCTTTATGTCGTCTTTCGAACAGGAACTACCCATAAGAAATAGGAGAGCCATTGCAGTGATGCCTGGATATTTAAGAAATTTACTTTTCACCTTTTTATTAATTAGGAGTAATCATATGGATATATTCAGGAACGGTCGTATTGAAAATTATCCTGATATCCGCCTGCTTATTATCAACCGCTCCGCTAAATTTAAAGGTGTTTGCCCAACGGTCATTGGTGACCGGTACCATGTACCAATAAGCGGCAGACGTATTTTCATCGGGACGTGAATTATCTGCATTGGTGCTGCCATACCATTCCTCTACCGTATTGCCACCGGTATTCACCATGAAGCGGAACTTATAGCGTTCGTCTCTGCCCCAATCTTCTTGCTTAAACTCGATAGGTGTATCTTGTATTTCCCAAGTGCCGTTACCTGCATAAGGAAGTTCGGCCAGGAAGGCATCATTGGGAGAAAAATATAAGGCTACACTTTCTATGACAGACACCTCAGTTGTGGCAGTGGAGAAGTCAACCCGGATACGGTAGACTGTTTGCTCACCGGTTGCTGCTGTTTTGCCATCTGCTTTCAATTTACCATTTTCAATAAAATACGTATCCGGGGTGCCTTCATTTCTGGAAGCAAAGTAATATTCACCCTCATTCAAAGAAGTATACACCTCAAAGGTATTCGTACTGGTCTGTTTCATCAGGATACCATCCCCTAAGTTCTCTCCGCCTTCGGTGGCTGAACCTGTAATATAAAGCTCATCCGGCGCAGGGAATCCGGCAGACCGTTGCACCTCAATCAAGCGGGAAACAACAGGTTCCTGTATATTGATTCCTTTGGAAGACAATACCGTCCATTTCAGTTTTCCTGTTTCCTCCGGCTGTATCCCTGCCATACCGGCAATCCTGTTTAGTTCGGAAAAAGGAAGATTTAACGTACGTTGCAGCCCGTTTCCATCGGCGGGGAGGGTATACACCGGATCAGAAAAATCACCCGCTTCCGTATCAAAAACCACTTCGTATAAAACAACGCCATTGTCTGCTGCTTTTGCCGCCGCCCATTCAAAAACAGCAGCGCTTTGGGCGCCTAAATTCAGAAAATCATTGTCGTCCGGGGCGTATAAATCGGTTACCGGAGAAACCTGTGTGTGGCTTAGTTCTTCGTCGTTTTTACATCCTGTCATGATGGTCATGACTGTTAAGCTTGTAAGCACGATGTAACTGAATATATTTTTCATAATGTTGATGGTAAGTTTTAAGAATAAGTAATTAAGGTTAATTCCAGTCCGGGTTTTGCCCTAAATTGGGGTTGATGTTGACTTC
>JBBSNI010000103.1:0-15110 GCA_038232695.1 Cytophagales bacterium | reverse complement strand
AGAGAACTCTTCGGGAATAATAAGCATAGATTTGAATCGTAAGACAATCCAAAGCTACGCATTCCCCCAGAGTTCTTCTTCTCTTTCATATTCTCAAAAGGCTAAAGTCGAGCTAAGGCTACTGTCAGGATAAAAGCCTTTCTTATTGTATTCTTCATCGACGTCATGGTTTTTGTAAAACAAAGCAAGATTAGTCTGCTCCATTGCAGAATTTTCCCTCTTATTTTCGTTAACCGCAAAAATATGTTCGTATACTTGCAGTTTTATAACCGGCTGCCTCTTACACTACCTAACTACCAGATCGTTGTTTTCGCGGGTTCTTTAAGAACTTTTTTGAAAAGCTCCGTACTTTGGTACAAAATTTTCTTAACCTGAAAAAGATCATATTAAGCCTAATCTGCTAACTGTCATATTCTATGGATACAAAAACCACAACAACCATCTGCCAGCCTGTGCGCAGGCAGCCGTCTTCTTTTCTTACCCGGTGGAGCCTGCAATCCCTGATCATGCTGGCCCTGATCGCTTCTGTCTCTTTCGGGACGGTAGGCTGTAAAGCCAAAAAAGAGGCGCGCGCCCGCCAGGAAGCTATGAACGCCCGTATTGCAGAAGCCAAACAGGTGCTGCTGGCCATCATCAACGACAAGACCATGCCCGTAGAAGAGAAAGAATCGGAACTGGCGCGGATCAAAGACATGAACCTGCAAGACCCGGAAATTCTGGACCTCATTGACCGCGCCGAAGCAGCCATTGCCGAACAAAAAGCCGCAGCCAAAGCAGAAGCCGCAGCCAAACCTACCGCCAGCGAAGATAGTTTTACACAGTTGTCCAACTTATTCCAGGAGGTAGCCCGCTCCGGCACCGATGCGGCTAATGCTAAAATCCAGGAAGCTTTAAGCTTGTTCTCCTCTACAGAAACACCCGTGCTGATCATCATCAGTCAGAGTGGCGGGAAAAAAGATTATGACGAGCCTACCACTATCCGCAAATACCTGGATTACCTGAAAGATACCAAAAGCCGTCCTGCCCAGGTCAATAACCTGGAATATGACGCCAACGGTAAAATCAAAGAAGTCGAACTTATCAAAAAATATTAACCATGAATCCTAAAAAAATTTTCCTTCTGTTACTCATAGGTTTTGTATCTATAGCTACCGTTTTTGCACAGGATGATGAGGTAAGCCCTGAAAGAAAACAGGCGATCGACTCGCTGGCGCTCGAGAAAGTGAGAGACCTGAGCAAATATATCAGCATAGTGGGCAATAAAGAAACAGCTTTTTCGGAAGCCAACCGCGTCATCGACCGGGCAGCCGAGCTTTTTGCCGACGGTGCTCAGATCGGTATTTCTTCTCTCAAAAAGCCCGACATCCAGTACTTTGGTGTCAGACCATACTTTGAGCATCTCATGGCACTCAACTACGACAAGGTAAAAATCCAGTGGTACGACATCCAGTATATCAGCGACCTGGAGCGGCAGCCGGACGGCACCTACGTAGGCGTGATCACCATTTATCAAAGATTTGAGGGAACCACCGACGACGGACTGGAATATAAAGATACGACTAAGAAAGATATTACCATTTTTGTACAGAAGAAAGAAACGCAGATAGGCGGCCGGGTCATCGACTTTTGGGATGTACTGCTGGGAGACATCAGGGTAGCCGAAACAACGACGTAATTGATGCAAAAACTGTTTTTGATGAGTATATTCTGCTTGGCATCCTGGAGCCTTTGGGCGCAGGGCGTAGGCGAATATCTGGGCGATGAAAGTGTATTGTATGCAGAAACCAAGCAGGTCAACCAGTTCTTCCGGCGTTTTAACGGAGAAGAAGACAGCGAAGGGAAACGCTACTACAAAGGCGACAAAAACTACCGCGATACCCAACTCCGTCGCCAGTATCTGAACATGCTGTTCGACAGCCAGAACAAAGAAGTATCCAATACCATAAAAAATGAGTTCATACAGCAGGTGACGGATAAGTCCAAGCCTGCTTTCTTGAATTTCCACGGCGGAGAATGGTTTGCCGAAGTAAACGCTACCTTTGATTACAAAGGCAAAGAGGAGAAAGCCACGCTCTTCCTCAAACTCCAGGAAGAAAAGGTAGGCTCTAAATGGATTTTGACCAAAACCTACTTCAAGCCTTTTGCCCTGCTCTTTCACAGCGACACGTCTTCTCAAAGCAGCTTTCTGCATCCGCTGAGTCATGAGCTGGACTTTATGAACCTGAGAAGGGTTTTTCAGGAAAATAAAGATAAGATAGACCTGTATACCGAGCGGGGCTACCACCCGGATTACTTGTCTATCTTTTTGTATGAGATCAAAAACTCAACCCTGAAGTTTAAAACCATTAGCAACGTGAAGTTTCATTTCTTTCAGATTGACGGCTGGTACTTTCAGTTGTCGCGGTTCAACCGGCCGGGCTACAACCGGGGCTGGCTGATCTCCGACCTGACCAAAGCTACGCCGGAAGAAAAGAAACTGCTTACCAAATATATTTATTTTGAAAATGAATAAGTCATCGGCCTTCTTTGGGGTAGCCTGTATGCTCAGTGTGCTACTGTTGTGGGTGGCACCTGCCGCACGGGCGCAGCAGCAGGAACTCAGTACGCAGGACGTAGAAGAATACAAAAAAGAAGCCCGGCAGATGGTCTCTTTCCTGGAATATATGATGAATGTGCTGGGCAGCCCAAAAGCAACCGCCCAGGAAAAGGAGACCGTCATCACACAAAGCTATAAGAAAGCTTTCAAAGACGATAAGGTACAAATAGAAGACGACCTGGACGAAGACCGGCGGGTGGTGACCAACAAGAATATACAGGCTTACCTCAAAGACATTAACTTCTTTTTCAAACAGGCTAAGTTTGAACTCAACGTCAACGATGTGAGCCACTATGTGACCAGCGACGGACGTATCTTCTTCCGCGTGACGGTCAACCGCAACCTTCAGGGCGTCACCCTGGAGGGAGATACCGTAAATGCCAACCAGCTACGCTATGTGGAGATCAACCTGAATGAGACGGAAAAAGCCCTAAAGATTGCCAGCATCTATACTACCAAGCTCAGCGAAAAAGAAGAGTTAGCCAACTGGTGGACGGAAGTGCCGGAAGGCTGGCGGCAGTTTTTCCTGGAACAGATCGGCGCCCAACAGGCAGATTCAGCAACCTTCCGTATGTTGCGAGAGATCGTCAAGCTCAACAAAGTCGTGGTGAGCGGGCGCAAAAATGTATACGAACTCGAGCCCCTGGCAAAACTCACCGACCTGAAATACCTGGACATCTCAGGCACCAACGTGACCAGCCTGGTGCCCCTGCGCAACCTGACCAAGCTCGAGACCCTGATCTGCTCCGATACGCAGGTGGGCGAGCTGGAAGCGCTGAAATATTCTGCCAACCTGCGGGAACTCATCTGCGAACGTACCCTGATCCGGGATTTGAGCATACTGACCAACTTCTCCAGGCTCGAGAAGCTTCATTGCGAAGGCACTCCCATCTATGAGCTCAAGCCGCTGACAGGTCTGAAAGATTTGCGCTGCGCCAAAACGGCTATCACGTCCCTGGCCCCAGTCGCACAGATGCCTAACCTGCTCATACTCGACTGCGCTCAGACCAGCGTAAGCGACTTAAAGCCGCTGGCCAAGGCGACCAAGCTCAACTGGCTGAGCATAGAAGAAACTCCGGTGGCCGACCTGTCGCCGCTGAGCCAACTTACGGCGCTCAACACCCTGGTATGCAACAGTACGCCCGTGCAGGACCTGGACCCGCTGAGCGGCTTGCCGACTTTGGAGAAAGTCTACTGCGACAAGACGCCCGTCACCCAGCAGCAAGCCAACCGTTTTATGGCAGTCAACCCCGGCATCCTGATCATCTTTGAGACCGGGCAACTGCAAAGCTGGTGGGAAGGGCTGGACCCGGGCTGGCAGCAGATCTTTGGTCAGTATGTAGATGTCAAGACCCTGTCTAAAGAAAAGCTGGCGCAGATCGTCAACCTGACGGAGATTGATATTACCGGCAAAACGTCTGTCCGGGATTTGTCTGCTTTATCCAGGCTCAACCATCTCAAGACGCTCAAATGCGCTAACACAGGCATCAGCAGCCTGGAGCCTCTGAGCGGTCTGTCAGCCCTACAGTACTTAGACTGCTCGGGCACGGCCGTAGACAGTCTCAGCCCGCTGGAAGGCGCCCGCAACCTGCAAACCCTGATGATAGACAATACGCAGGTCAGAAGCCTGAACGCACTGCGCGAAGTGTCCGGTATCAACAAGCTAAGCTGTGAGCATACGCCCCTGAGCGATGAAAGGATTTTGCAGTTTATCCGCCAGCACCCGGAGTGTGTGGTTATTTTTAAATCGGACAAGTTAGGTCTTTGGTGGAATGGCTTGTCGGCTGCCTGGAAAGAGGTGCTGACCCGCAAGGTAAGCATCAGCGGTGTGCCTACCCAGGAGCAACTCCATGAGATCGCCTTTATCAAAGAGCTTGTCGTATAAGAAAACATCGACATTGACGATCTTACACCCCTGGAAGAGTTTGTCCGGCTGACCGACCTGACCATTTCCAACACACAGGTGGCTGACCTGACACCCATCAGCCGCCTGATTACGCTGCGTTCGCTGACTTGTGCGCGTAACCCTATCAGTTCGCTGGAGCCTTTGAGCAACATGGTCAACCTGAAATACCTGGATTGCTCCAATACGCCGGTGGAAGATTTGCAACCCCTGAAAAACGCTATTGAACTGGAAGTGTTGAAATGCTCCGGCACCCAGGTAGACAACCTCAAGCCGCTTGCTTCCCTGATCAACCTGAAGCAACTGGAATGCTATAATACCGACGTGAGAAAGCTCAAACATCTGAAAGGATTGTATGAGCTAAAAGAGCTTAGATGCTACAACACAGACCTCTCTTCCAAAGAGGTGGAGAAGTTCAAGGAAGCCCATCCTAACTGTAAGGTGGTGTACTATTAGGCCCGGTAGGACATGAGGCGGTCATTCAAGATCATGTTTAAGGACATTCGTTTCTTTGTAAAAGAAACCTTTCATACGCTCCGGCAGCACGACTTGGTGCTGTATGCCGCAGCGATTGCCTTCTTCACGGTATTCTCTCTGCCTTCTTTTCTGATCATCATTGTGCAGGTGATCGGTCCTATCCTGGGTGAGAGTCCGGTCAGGAGGCAACTGGCGCTTCAGCTAAAGTCGCTGATCGGCACGACAAGTACCTACCAGATAGACGCCATCATCCAGGGCAGGGCACTGCAAAGCAACGACCCGCTGCTGAATATCATAGGCATTGTTTTTCTGCTATTCAGTGCTACGGTGATCTTTGCCTATGTCCGGAGGGCGTTGAATTCGCTCTGGGATGTGAAGCCCAAGCCCAAGAGCGGTATCCTCTGGTTTATCGGCGACCGGCTGCTTTCTTTGGGGTTTATTGTTTTTCTGGGCTTTCTCATGTTGTGTACGCTGGTGCTGGAAGCCCTCCTGCAGAAATTCAGCGACCAGCTTGATGAGACGCTACCGGGGTATGCCATAGATATCATGAATGTGCTGAACTTCCTGGTATCGCTATGGCTGGTATCTATTATCTTTGCCCTGATCTTCAAATACCTGCCCAGTACCAGACTGCGCTGGAAAGAGGTCATGGTGGGTGCTGTGGTAACGGGCGTTTTGTTCAGCATCGGGCGGTTTATTATCAGCAAGGTACTGTCTGAAACCGACATCGCTACGATCTACGGAACCGCCGGTTCGCTGGCGGGTATCCTGGTGTGGGTGTTCTATGCTGCTATACTGCTGCTGGTCGGTGCTACCTTTACCAAGGTATATGCTATGCAGTCAGGCAAAGAGATCAGTCCTGACAAGAACGCTGTAAGGATTGAAATAAAAGAGGTGCCGGAAGAAACCTGAGATAACAGACTGCCTAAATCAGACTAAAAATTATATTTCTACAAATATTTTTGTAAAATTATGGCATGTTAATGTACTGCCGTTTCGTTTTTCTTTTGTTTCTTTTTTTTGCAAAGCCTCTGTATCAGGCTGATGCATCGTCCGGTCTGGACATCCTGCGCCAGCGGGTTGTGACCGAACTGATGGAACCTGCCGTAGATGAAGCCAACATCAAAAGTTTGATCCGTACGATACGAAAAGACGGAAGCTGGCCGGGCATCAACTATCAGGACACCTCGCGTACCGGCTTTGAACACCGGGTACACCTGGAAAATATGGTGGCCCTGAGCCGGGCTTATCAAAAACCAGGAAATAAGTATTACCAGGATTCAGCAGTCAAACAGACCCTCACCACTGCGCTTGATTTCTGGCTTGCCCATGATTTTATCTGCGACAACTGGTGGTGGAACCAGATAGGAACGCCCAATCTCATGGTCAGTATCTTACTGCTGATGGATGAGGACCTGACAGAAGAACAAAAAAACAAGGCAGTGCCCATTGCCAGCCGGGCCAACCTCAACGCCTGGGGCGCCCGGCCCGGTGGCGACAGGATCAAAATTGCCGGGATATGGGGTAAATACGGACTCTTCAAAAAAGACAGCAGCATCGTAGCGGAAGCCGTCAGCACAATGGCAGAAGAAATCCACTTTGCCACCGACCGGGGCGACACCGCCGACCTGAGAGGTCTTCAAAGGGATTTAAGCTTCCACCACCGCCACGACCAGGTGACTTCCACCCTCTCTTACGGATTAGGCTATGCCAATGCCTTTGCCGACTGGGCTGCTAAGGTGGCAGGTACCGCCTACCGTTTTCCTGAAGAAAAGATCAAGCTGTTGGTGGATTTCTATCTGGACGGTATTTGCAAAACGATGGTCTATGGCAAATACCCTGACCCAGGTGCCAAAAACCGCAGCCTCACCCGGCAGGAAACTCTGGAGGCGCATAGCATTGAAATACCCGAAAAGCTCTTACAGGCTACGGATTACAGAAAAAAAGAATTAGAGAAGATCGTAAAAATCCGCCAGGGGAAGATACAACCCGGTCTGACGTTCAACAAGTTTTTCTGGCACTCCGAATATTTCAGCCACCAGCGCCCGGATTATTTTACTTCCGTCCGCATGTATTCTTCGCGCAACCACAATATGGAACAACCTTACAACGGAGAAGGGTTGAAAAACCATCATCTGGCAGACGGCTCCAACTTTATTTCCAGGACTGGCCGGGAGTATGCGGGCATCTTCCCGGTCTGGGACTGGCAAAAGATACCTGGCACGACGGTCGTGCAGAAACCTGCGCTGCCTGTAGAAGACGAAATTCAGAAGCAAGGGCTGACGGCATTCGTAGGAGCCATCACCGACGGCCGCTACGGTGCCGCTACTTTTGATTTTAAAAGTCCGCACGACTCGCTGGAAGCCAAGAAAGCCTGGTTCCTGTTTGACAAAGAATATGTCTGCCTGGGCGCTGGCATCCATGCCGGCGCAGACTATCCGGTGGCTACCACCCTGAACCAATGTTTGCTCAAACGGGATGTTATTGTTTTGAAAAACAAGCGACAATCAAAGCTCAAAAAGGGGGTGCATACGTTGGATCAGGTAGACGGGGTATTTCATGACAGCATCGCTTATCTTTTCCCGTCCCCAACCCATGTACAGCTTGAAAATCAGGCAGACACAGGAAGCTGGTATGGCATCAACCGCCAGTCGGACAGTCCTAAAGAGACACTGAGCAAGGATATTTTTAAACTGTGGCTGGATCATGGCAGTAAACCGCAAAATGCATCCTACGCCTATGTGGTCATACCCGCCATAGCAGTAGCGGACATAGAGCATTATCAGCAAGAAGCTCCTGTTCAAATATTGGTTAATTCACCTGAGATGCAGGCAGTAGCGCACACCGGTTTAGGCATCACGCAGATAGTATTTTATAAAGCGGGTAAAATCCAGATTGCGGAAAATATTAACCTGATGAGCGATAGCCCCGGTTTGATCATGGTGCATACTGACGGTAAGCAAATCAAAAAGATTACGGTAGCAGACCCTTCCCGGAAGCTAAAAACGATTCATCTGAAACTGACGGCCCGGATAGACAGCAACGGTAACCATTACAAAACCGTATGGCATCCGGCAGAAGGATATACTGATATGACCATCAATTTGCCCGAAGGCGAATATGCCGGTAAGAGCGTTGTTGTGAAAATGTAAAAGACGGAAGATTAAAGCTTTTTGCTAACATCTTCGATAATAATAAAACTTAATACATAAAACCTAAACCATACTCAACATGAAACCAAGAACATCTTTCCATCTATGGTTCCTCTTCCTGTTTCCCCTTATAGCCGCCGCTAGCGGCCCTGCCCTTGACCCTGGCGATGAACCAGTAAAGCTGGAGAATCCTATGGATGTGCAGTACCTGAAGAAAAACCTAAAAAAAGACAGCCCCCGGCTGATCCTGACACCTGCCGTAGAAAAAAACCTTAAAAAGAAGCTGAAAACCGACCCTGTGGTGCAGCATGTATACCAGGCGATGCAACGCGATGCCAAAGAAATCCAGGCAAAGCCTTTGCTGAAACGGGAAATGGTAGGACGCCGCCTGCTGGGAACCTCGCGGGAAATGCTCTACCGCATGAATATCCTCGGCATGGTATACCGGATAGACCAGGACCCCGGTGTGCTCAAACGGATAGACGAAGAACTGATCGCCGTTTGCAATTTCCAGGACTGGAACCCCTCTCACTATTTAGATGTAGCGGAAATGTCCATGGCCGTGGCTTTGGCCGTAGATTGGGTAGGCGATAAGCTGCCTAAATCTACGGTAGAACTGGCTAAGAATATGCTCATTGAGAAAGGCATCAAACCGAGCTATGAAGGGAACAATGGCTGGGTTGATGGCACCAACAACTGGAACCAGGTATGCAACGGCGGGATGATCGCTGCCTCTATCGTCATTGCCGAAAAAGACCCGGAACTGGCTGCCAAGACCATCCACCGCTCCCTGGATGGTATGCCCCACGCCCTGGCAGAATATGGCCCGGATGGGGTGTATCCCGAAGGTTCTACGTACTGGACGTATGGCACCAGCTTTTCTGTGTTGACAGCCTCCCTGCTGGAAACTGCTTTCGGTACGGATTTCGGACTGGCCAAATATCCTGCTTTTATGGAAAGTGCCGACTTCAAATTGCTTAGCATTGCCCCCTCCGGGTGGTATTACAACTATGCTGACTGTGGCGACGAGCGCAACGAAAACGGCGACCTGACGCTGGCATGGTTTGCTGCCAAGACCGGAAACCCTATTTATTTTGAGAAACAAAGATTCCTGAAAGACCCGCAGCAAATGGAAGAACTGGCCAGGTATGCCGGTGCAGGATTAGTCTGGTTGTCACAGTTTGAAAGCAAAACCGAAGACAAGCTTCCTTTGGCCTGGAAGGGCGAAGGTGCCAACCCTATCGTTATTTTTAGAGGCGGAGAAGATGATCCTCACCAGTATTATTTTGGAGGCAAAGGCGGACGCGGCATAGTCAATCATGGCAATATGGATGCAGGCTCTTTTGTCTTCGAACTCAACGGCGTACGCTGGGTCATTGATCCGGGCAACCAAAGCTACAATGACTTGGAAAAAACCGGCTTCAACCTCTGGGGCAGATGCCAGGACTGCGAACGCTGGACGTTGCTCACTAAAAACAATTACGGACACAGCACCCTCACCGTCAACGACGCCCTGCATGTGGTAGACGGCTTTGCCGCTATTACTGACTTCAAAGACGGTCAAAAACCGGAAGCGACGATTGATCTGTCTAAAGCGTTTGGCGGAAAGCTCAAAAATGCCACCCGCCGGTTTGTCAAAGAAAACAATCGCTCCCTGCTCATTGAAGACAACATAGAGCGCAGCGACTCTACCCAACAGATCACCTGGCAACTCATGACCACCGCCGATGTAGAGATCGTGAAAGGCGGAGCCATATTAAGACAAGATGGCAAACAGCTAAAACTGGAAAACCTGTCGCATCCTGACCTGACCGTTTCTGTGGTTTCCCTGGACCCGCCGCCCTTAGCGCTTGACAGGCAGATTGAAAACCTCAAACGTATCGAGATTCGCATCCCGGCTTACGTATTGTCAGAAGAAAAAGACACCATCCGCGTACGGTTGTCTTCGGAGGAGTAGTTTTCAACAACTTATGTGATCATTTCCATCAATAAATCATTTCATCATAGTACAGACTCACAAAGCACCAGCCCTCATCATAGCCGGCATTGATACCGGAGTAGGCAAGACCATCGTTTCTGCCATCCTGACAGAAGCTTTGCAAGCCGACTATTGGAAACCCATCCAGGCGGGCGATCTGTACGCAACAGATACCGATACGGTGCGAAGCCTGGTGAGCCATCCGGACGCTGTCTTCCACCAGGAAGCGTATCGCCTGCAACGCCCGATGTCGCCTCACGCTGCCGCCGAAGCAGAAGGTATAACGATCAGGCAGGAAGATATACGCATCCCTGAAACCTCACGTCCGCTCGTCATAGAACTGGCTGGCGGACTGATGGTTCCGCTCAACCACCAGACACTCAACCTGCACCTGCTTAAAGCCTGGCAGTTGCCCGTCGTGCTGGTCTCAAAGTATTACTTAGGCAGCATCAACCACACCTTGCTTTCCCTGGAAGTGCTGCGCTACCATCAGATTCCATTGGCAGGCATTATATTCAACGGAGAGGAAAACAAACAAAGCAAAGAAGCTATTTTAAAATATAGCCAGGTACCGTTGCTATGCAGTATTCCGCAAGAAGCGCATTGGATGAAAGAATTGGTTCAGCAATATGCCGCCACCTTTCGGACTACTATACAAACCTTGAGCATTGAATATTGAATATTGAGTGTTGAGTGTTTAAATATTCAACCGGGCGCCGGGCGCACTCAATGCTCAACACTCAAGTATGTTGTCCTTACATTTGAAACGCAAAATCCAATACCCAATATGTCCCTCAGCGAAAGAGACCAGTCCGTGATCTGGCATCCTTACACACAGATGAAGCTGGCGGCGCCTCCCGTGCCTATCGTGCGGGGCGAAGGCGCTTACCTGATCGATGAGGCAGGCAATCGCTACCTGGACGCGGTAAGTTCGTGGTGGGTGACGCTGCACGGACATGCACATCCCTACATTGCCCAAAAGGTGTTTGAACAACTCCAGACGCTGGAGCATGTGATCTTTGCGGGATTTACCCACCCCAAGGCGGTAGAACTGGCAGAAAGACTGTTGGCGTTGCTGCCTGGTCAGCAGCAGAAGATTTTTTACTCAGACAATGGCTCTACTGCCGTAGAAGTGGGGCTGAAAATGGCTTTCCAGTACTGGCATAACCAGGGCAAGCCCCGTTCCCGTATCATCGCTTTGGAGAACGCTTACCACGGCGATACGTTCGGTGCCATGTCGGCCAGTGCCCGCAGCGCTTTCACCGCGCCTTTCAACGCTATGCTCTTTGAGGTAGATTTTATTCCGCTACCTGCGGCAGACAACATAGAAGAACTCAAACAAAGGCTGACGGCGCTGCTATCAGAAAAGCAACATGCTGCTTTTATCTTTGAGCCGCTGGTGCAGGGTGCGGGCGGGATGCTCATGTACAAGGCGGCTTACTTAGATGAGCTGATTGCCCTGTGTCAGCAACACCATGTAATCACCATTGCCGATGAGGTCATGACCGGCTTTGGCAGAACCGGAAAGCTTTTTGCCTGCCAGCACCTGCAACATACGCCGGATATTTTTTGCCTCTCGAAAGGGCTGACCGGCGGTACGATGGCTTTCGGGGCCACCACTTGTACGCAGCCGGTCTATGAGGCTTTTCTTTCAGACGATAAGATGAAAACCTTCTTTCATGGACACTCCTACACGGGCAACCCGGTAGCCTGTGCCGCTGCTTTGGCCAGTCTGGACCTGATTGAGCAACCGGCGTTTGAAGAAAACCTGCATCGCATCAGTGCACAGCACCGACAGTTTCAGCAGAAAGTAGCCACAAAGCCTTTTGTAAAAGACTGCCGCTGTACAGGAACCATCCTGGCATTGGAGTTCCAAACCCAGGCGGGTTATTCTTACTTTAGCAACCTCCGTGATGATTTATATACTTATTTCCTGGAAAAAAAGATCATCTGCCGCCCTTTGGGCAACGTGATCTACCTGATCCCGCCTTACTGTATCACCAATGAAGAACTTCAGTACCTGTATGATACAATGGAGGAGGCGCTGGTGTATCTGTCAAATAGATAAGTAAGAGAATTTCTACCAAAAGCGACTTGCATAGGCTTATCGCCCGGTCTTAAACGTATAAATTTTCCCATCAAAGCCGCATACATACAGTTCATTGTCTTTGTTTTGCCCGAAGGAGGCAATGGCAAAGTCAGCGTCTACGATCTCTGTATTTTTGGGCTTGCCTGCGTTGCTGTTGTCCAGCGCCCAGACCCTGCCGGAGGCGTAGTCGGCAAAGATGTATTTTCCTTGCAATTCGGCAAGCGTGGGGCCACGGTAGACAAATCCACCCGTCACGGATACGTCGCCTTTGGTGTGGTCGTATTCCCAGACAGGTAAGATCATGTCAGCGCTGTCGCAGTTGTTTTCCGGCTCGAAGCAGTGCAGGGCTTCCGTCACGTCCCACCCATAGTTGCCGCCTTTGCGGATAATATCCACCTCTTCGTACTTGTTCTGCCCTACATCGCCTGCCCAAAGCTGGCTGGTCTCGGCATCGAAGCTAAACCGCCAGGGGTTGCGCAGTCCGTAAGCGTAAATTTCCTCACGGTATCCTTCCTTGTTGCCTGCAAAAGGATTGTCTGCCGGAATGCCATAGTTCTTACCACCCTGCGGCTGGTCTACATCGATGCGCGCAATCGTGCCTAACAGCGTGGTCAGGCTTTGACCATTTTCCTGAGGGTCACCGCCTGAGCCGCCGTCGCCTATAGCAATGTAGAGGTAGCCGTCGGGACCAAAAGAGACCTGCCCGCCGTTGTGGTTGCCAAAAGGCTGCTCAAACTCCAGCAGCACTTGCTCACTGTCTCGCATCGCCTTATCAGGGTTGTCCGGCGACACCTTGAAGCGGGAGATGCGAGTACGCGCCGGGTTGTTGATGGTGTAGTTGACGTAGAAATAGCCGTTAGAGGCATAGTCAGGATGAAACGCCAGTCCTAACAGTCCTTCTTCGTTGCTCTCATCGTCTACCGGGCCGGAAATGTCCAGAAAGGTCTTCTTTTCTTTCACAGCAGGATTATCTTCAAAAACAGAAATAACGCCTCGCTGCTCTACCACGAATACGCGGTTGGTATTATCACCGGCATGTTGGTAGTCTACCGGGCGGGTAAACGACAGCGCAGGATAGGCTGGCTTTAAGGTATAAGATTGTGTAATAGGCGTAGGGTCTGTCAGCGTATTTTCTGCCTCTCTGCAATTGGTAAATACAAAGAAAGAAAAAAGCAATCCAAGTGAGACAAGGGGTACGGAAAATAAGGTGTTTTTCATCGCTATTTTTTTGGACATCGTTGTTTTGGTGGAAGCTAAAGAAAAAATATTAGAATATTCTTTATTAACTGTAAAGCCTTGTTTAAGTTTATGAGATGGCGCATTATACTGGGCGAAAATCTTCTTACCAGTATGCACTTTTATGATGCCACGCCAATCTTATACCCGCAGAAAATAACCTAAGCTATAGGCCAGGCGTACAACAAAACAACCTACTAAAAACAAAACACGATGGACAGCACCACACCTAACCCCACTTTTACTTTTCCCGATGGCACAACCATCAACCGCCTTGGCTTTGGTGCCATGCGCCTGACAGGTCCCGGCATATGGGGCGAGCCCAAAGATCCGCAGGAAGCTAAAGAAGTGCTGAAAAGAGCGATAGCACTGGGCATCAACTTTATAGATACCGCCGATTCGTATGGGCCGGAGGTAAGCGAACGCCTGATCGGGGAAACGCTACATCCTTATCCCGATGGACTGATCATTGCCACTAAAGGAGGATTGACGCGGGGCGGACCTGACGACTGGCGTCGTAATGGGCAGCCGGAACACCTTCGCCAAGCCATAGAAGGCAGTCTGAAACGTCTGCGGCTGGATACCATTGACCTCTACCAGTTGCATAGCCCCGACAGCAAAGTGCCTTACGAAGATTCGGTAGGTACGCTGGCTGATTTACAGCAGGAAGGCAAGATCAGGCATATCGGCGTAAGCAATGTCTCGGTAGAAGAAATAAAACAGGCGCAGTCCCTGGTAACAGTAGTGACCGTGCAGAACCAGTACAACCTGGCGCACCGCGATTCGGAAGATGTGCTCAACTATTGTGAAGCGCAGGGCATAGGCTTTATCCCCTGGTATCCGCTGGATACCGGGAAGCTGACAACGCAAGACCGCCTTTCCCGGGAGGCAAAAGCCTACCAGGTCAGCCCGCATCAGTTAGCCTTGGCCTGGTTGCTGCATCGCTCGCCGGTGATGCTGCCCATTCCGGGCACGTCCAAAGTAGCCCACCTGGAAGAAAATATGGCAGCCACCCGGCTTACCCTGACAGAAGAGACGATGGAAGCTTTGGATGAGCTTTGATTGAAGGGCTGAAGACTTGAAGACTTGAAGACTTGAAAAATTAATAAGTTGGTATATTTTTTAGCATAACAATATGCGCTTGCATGGAAAAAAAGCAAATTACCCAGGACTATTATTGTCCCTATCGACCATTCAATCCTTCAATCCTTCAGTCCTTCTCTTTGTCTAACACAGGTTTTGCTGACAGTATAGGTCAAGTGTAGCGGTAAATACCTGGTATATCTTACATGAACGGTACAAAAAATGACAAATCACCTGGTACACCCTGCCACCCCCGTAAGGGGCAGGTAAGAAAACCTGTTGTACGTAATTTTTTATGCAGGGGTAGCCATGAAAACCAGGTTAACCGCCCTACCCCCGTAAGGGGCAAGTAAGAAAACCAGGTGATCTGCCATTTTTTCCTGTTATGCAGTCATCCATCACCAGGTTTTGTGTACCGGCTTACTTCCGGACAGCCTTACAGACTTTATTCTTAACTCGACTTTAGCCTTATGGAAATACATCAATTGTTCCCCTGAGGAAATAAGGGATATTTCTACATTTAATTTTTAACATCCTGCTGGATTGGGGAGGTTAAAAATTAAAAAAGATCCTCCAGTGAGTTGATTTAAAGGTTT
>JBBSNI010000102.1:0-15164 GCA_038232695.1 Cytophagales bacterium | reverse complement strand
TACCCAAAACTTTACCCTCACGATAAACAACAATGCTACGCCTGTGATCACACAGATCAACAACCAGGAGATCAGGCAGGGCAGCACCCTGAGTATCAGTGTCACCGCTACCGATGAGGATGGCAATGCGCCATTGACCTTAGCCCTGATCAACTCACCGGCTTTTGTGTCTATCACAGACAATGGCAGTGGCAAAGGGGTACTTTCTATCAAGCCGGACCTGTTCGAAAAACCCGGCGTGTATAAGAATATCCAGGTGATTGCCAAAGACCAGCAGGGCGGGATCGGCACCACCGCTTTTGACCTGACTGTCAAAGGGGTAGACAAAGATTTTACGGTCTCTATCAACTTCAGCCACGACGGAAGTGCTCCTTTCCCCTGGAACAATACCGGCAATGCCGGAACGGTCAATACGCTGGAAAAGCTGACCGACGAAGAAGGCAAAAACGCAGGCATGAAGCTCAAGCTCAGACAAGATGGCGGCCCCTCATGGAATTCCAGCCGTTCGGTAGTCAACGCTGCGCTGTATCCTGAAGAAGTGCAGAACACGCGCTATTGGAGCTACTCCGGTACGCCCATTTACATGACACTCAGCGGCCTGAATCCCCGCCTGAAATACAACTTTACGTTCTTCGGCAGCGAACCAAAGAAAGATAACAGGAGTTGTATCACGGTTTATACCATTGGCAACAAAACCGGGGAATTACAAACCGCCGACAACGCCGGGGAAGTGGCAAGTCTGACCAACATCGTCTCAGATGCCAACGGTAATGTGACCATTAAAATCAACAGGAAATCAAGTACCGAATGGAAGATGATCCTCAATGCGATGATCGTACAAGGGTTTTATGATGATGGCAGTGTGCCAGAGGCGCCTTCCAAGCTGACGGCGACGGCTCCCCTGGCCAACGAAGTACGCCTTAGCTGGGTTGATAATTCCAAGAGCGAAGATGGTTTTGAATTACTTCGCGCTACCAACAGCAACGGCCCTTTCACCATCGTGGGCAGCACCAGCAACAACGTGACTTCGCTCACAGACCGCGCCGTTGTAGGGCAGACGACCTACTTCTATAAAGTCAGAGCGTTCAACAGCAATGGCAGATCGCCGGAAAGCAACATCTTTACGGTCATTACGCCCAACAGCCCGCCTGTGCTTGCCGTAGCGCCATCCGTCGTGGTACGGGTAGGCGGCACACAGACGCTGGACATTGCAGCCACTGACCCGGAGAACGATCCGGTAACTTTAAGTGTAGCAGGATCGCCTTCTTTCGCGACCTTCACTAACTTTGGCAACAGCACCGGCGTGCTGAAGCTTGCTCCCACCGCTATCCGCCATGCAGGTACGTATACGGTGAAAGTAATCGCTACCGACTCCCGGAGCGCCAGCGTTACCCAAACGATCGCTATTACCGTGATCAGCAACGAGTACGACGATGCCGTATATCTTAACTTCGGCAACAATGCAGCCGGTGCTCCCTGGAATGATACCCGTGCTAATCTTGCCGCCAGCCAGTCCTATGCCGGACTGAAGGATGCGCTGAGCAATGCTACCCCGGTTTCCTTCACCGTCAACAGCGGCTGGGCGGGCAGTGGAAACAACGGTGTCAATACAGGAGGCAATGCAGGCGTCTATGCTGATTCCGTGATGAAATCCTACTGGTATACCTCCACATCGGCAGGGCTTACCTTTGAGGGACTGGCAGCAGGCAAGCTGTACAACTTTGTGTTCTTTGCCAGCCACCAGACCACGCAGGAAGGTACGACTACTTATACCATCAACGGCAACACCGTCTCGCTCAATGCGGCTAACAACAGCCAGCATACCGTGCAGCTAAACGGTATTGCCCCCAATGCCGAAGGCAAGGTGACGCTGACCGTCAGCAAAACACAGTATGCCTCCGGCGGCTATCTCAGCGCGGTGGTGATCCGGTCTTACCAAGGGACAGCGCCGCTCACGCCTACGCAACTTACTGCCAAAGCGTTGAGCCGTACCGAGGTAAAGTTACAGTGGAAAGACAATGCCAGCAACGAAACAGCTTACCGGGTATATCGCTCCCAGTCGCCTTATACCAATTACAGCCTGATCGCTACGTTGGGTGCGGATGCTGTGGTCTATACGGACAAAACGGCTGCGAAAAACAGCACCTATTACTATAAGATAGCTGCCGTTGGCAACAACACAGAAGCCTACACCCACATCGCTTCGGCAACCACCTTTGAGTACCTGATCTATGTCAACTTTGTAGGCGGCACTGCCAAATATCGCATGGCGGCTGCGCCCTGGAACAACACCAAGGCATCGCCCACGACTGATATGGCATTCAACAACCTGAAAAATGATGCAGGCAGCACCACCCCCATAGACCTGGTGATCGAGAACTGGGAAACCGTAGGCTTTGACAACAACCTGGGTATCAATACCGAAAACAACAGCGGTATCTACCCGGATGCCGTACTGGAAAGCTTTTACTTCATAGAATACGGTGAATTTGCCCAGTTCAAAGTGAAAGAATTGAATCCCGATTACCACTACAGCTTTATTTTCCTGGGCAGCGGCGATCCTAACATTGACCTGTTCCAGACAGCCGGTAATCTGACCACCCGGTACAAGATCGGTCAGGCAGTAGTTACGCAGAATGCGCTGGGAAACAAGGGCGAAACAGTTCAAATTGACGGTATCGTACCGGACGGTAACAACGAGATTGATTTTGAGGTCAGACCGGAAGTGTATGCCAACTATGCGATCTTCAATGCGCTGGTGATCGGTGCCTATACACCTTCGGTAATGCCGCTGGACGAAACCGCGCCTACCACGCCTGCCAACCTGATCGCTTCCAAGATCGCGCCCAATAGCATCACTTTGCAGTGGGACGCCTCTACGGACAACAACGGCAGCATCTCAGCCTACGAACTCTACAATGGCAGCGAACTGGTCACCTTTATTAATGGCAATACTACGATCCAAAAGGTAACCAATACGGTTCCCGGTACGGAGTATAACTTCAGTGTAGTGGCTGTAGACGAGGCAGGCAACAAGTCGCCGGTGAGCGAAAGGCTGACGTTGAGTTACGAAGTGGTAAACGGCGTTGACTATGCGTATTATGAGTCAGGCGTGTCGGTATGGCAGGAAATGCCGGATTTTGCGGAAGCTACCCCTATCAAAACAGGGGCTGCCACCAACTTCTCCCTGTTGCCCAAAGAAAGGCTGTATGATTTTGGTTTCAGATTCCATAGCTATGTAAACCTAATTACTGCCGGGGACTATACTTTCTACACCCGCTCCAATACAGGCAGCAAACTGTACGTTGATGGCGTAGAGGTGGTTAGCAACGATGTGGCCAATGACAGCGGCGAACGCGCCGGTACAGTGTACGGGCTGAGCAGCGGATGGCATGAGGTGATCGTGGATTACCGCAACACGGACGAAAGCGATCTGCTGGAAGTGTCTTACGCAGGTGCTGGTATGGCTAAAGTGAAAATGCCTGACAACGCCTTGTTCCGCACAACAATCGTCTCCCCGGTCGGGCAGCCTGTAGAGTTTGTAGCAGTAAAAGCTACGTTGGCAGATCAGCAGGTAAAAATAAGCTGGAGCACCGCTTCGGAAGTCAATAATGATTATTTTACCGTAGAAAAGTCTTACGATTTAAATAATTTTGTATCTATCGGAAAAGTAGACGGCGCGGGTGACAGCCATGTGATGCAGTATTACAGCCTGGTAGACCGGCAGTTAAAACCCGGTAATATTTACTACAGGATAAGGCAGACCGACTTTGATGGAAAAGAAAAATATTCTGTCACCGTACATGTCAATACCGATGTGATCTTCAGGCTGACCGAGGCTACCTTGTTTCCCAACCCGGCAGCCGCAGACAACATCCATCTGAAAGTGCTCACGCGGGACCTGGAAAACCAGGTAGTAGTGACCGCCACCGACCTGATGGGAAAGGTTGTCTACCGGGAAGCATTTGAGGCTGAAGGTTTGTTTGAAGGAAAAAAATTAACACTTAGACAGGGCTTGCCTGCCGGAATTTATATCGTAAAGATCAGTCAGGGCAAGCAGGTCTTACAACATAGAATCATTATCCAATAAGAAAAATGACGACAGAATCTTATAAACAACAGCCAGCGGCTGTCAGCAGGGATCAAAGCAACGGTCAGGAGGTAGTGTCTAAACCGAAAACATCCTACCTAAACTATATTCATTACTTCCGGGCTGTTGCTATCCTGGGTATTGTAGCCGTCCATTGTAAAAGTTCTTTCCTCTGGAAAAGTCCCTTACAGGAACAGTTCTGGTCTTCTGTGCTGGTGTACAGCACCATACTGTTTGTCTTTATTGCCGGTTTTCTGTTCCAGCATATTGCCAGCCGTAAGTTTGATTATGCCAACTATCTGAGCAAAAAGTTCCAGTATGTGATCGTGCCTTACCTGGTTGCCTCTGTACCGGCTATCCTGGAGAAATTGTTTCTGGAGCCGGAAAGCATGACCTGGCTGCCGGTTTTTTTACAAGACCAGCCCGCCGTTTTCAAAGTGTTGTACATGTTGGTAACAGGCAAGCATTTCGGCCCTTTCTGGTTTATTCCCATGATCACACTGGTGTATCTCATTACTCCTTTGCTGTTGATGCTGGACAAGCAGCCCTGGTTTTACCGCTTTGTTTTTCCGGTCATGTTCATCGTCGGATTGTTTACCTTTAACTTTGGCTTTGAGTTTACCACGATAGAGTCCTTTGTGTTCTTCATTCCTATCTATATCTTCGGCATGTGGGCCAGCCGCTACAAAGAGTACATCACCGGTCTTGGCAAAAAGCTGCTGATCCCGCTATTGGTGGTTTTTGCTACGTTTGTAGCCCTGGAAATGGCGGGCATCATCACGCTGGACACGTCTTACGGGGCTTACCGGCCGGAAGAGACCTTTTACTTTCCCTTCAACTTCGGCAAGCTCAAAATGTCTATCCTCTGCCTGATCCTGCTCAATGGTTTCTACCTGATCCGCGACAAAAAATTCCCTTTGCTCAGCCTGCTGGCCGATTACAGTTTCGGCATCTACTTCGTACACCTGTACGTCATCCGGGCTTTTGAACTGGTAGTCAGAAAGTCAGGCATGCCGCTGGTGTTTGATTCTTTCGTCTTCATCGGGCACGTGGCGCTGATCACGACGATTTGCTGCCTGATCATCTTCCTGGTCAAGAAAGTAACCGGCAAGAAAAGCCGTTATTTTGTGGGGAGTTGACCGATAAAATTTGTGATAAGCAGGGATTCTATTTAAATGTAATTTGCTGCTCTACGGGCAAAAGACTTGTGTAGAATAATAGAAATCCCTACATTTCAAATCATATAAAAGAAGATTATGGGTATCAGTTTTAAAGTAGAGAAAGATGGTAACGAATTTCATTCATGGTCTCCTGAACTTCCAGGCTGTCACTCTCATGGTAAAACAGTAAAAGAAGCGATGGATCATCTAAAGGATGCCGTGCAACTATATTTGGAAACCATCATGGAAGAAGATGTCATGAAACAAGCTTTGGAGATAGCTGATGAAACCCCGTGAGTTGATCAAAATGCTTGAAGGTAAAGGTTTTGTATTTGTCAGACAGTCAGGAAGCCATGCAATATTCAAAAAACCTGGAAACAAGCCGATTATAGTCCCTATCCATAGCAAAGACATTCCCAAAGGTACGCTACATGGTATCCTGAAAGATGCCGGACTGAAGTAAATTGCAACCTTTTTGGCTCGATCATTCCGAAGCCAGCACATTCATCTGCCGCCGGTTGCCTGCAAAATCATAAATAATGATAGAAACTACCTGATCATCCAGCTTGATCTGCCGGGTAGACTGCGAAAGGTATGTAGAACCATAGTAAAACTCTACTTTTCTACGGCTTCCATCTTTTAAAGTAACTTCTGCCCAGGCATCCATAGGCTCCAGCGGAATCACCTGACCGGAAGCAGGCTGTCTTTCGGTAAATACTTTGAGGCTGTCCTGGTTTTGCGAAGCCAGGTAGATACTTTCGCCTTGTTTGCCCCTCAACAAAGCCAGTGCTTTGGCGTCGCCGGGAACGTACCAGCCGCTGCTGCCCAGCGTTACTGCCTTGAAATCACCTTTGCCATCGCCGCGCAGGTACAAGCCATGGAGGGCATCGTAGCGACCAATAAAAGCTTCCGTAGCATAGCTGTTGCCTACGGCAAGCAGGTCCAGATGACCATCGCCGTCTACGTCCTGGCTCAACATGCCGTAAAGGGGCGATACCTGTGCCTGCACAGGCAAGGCTTTGATCGCAAACTGTCCGTTACCTTTATTTTCTATATAGCTACTTTCCATATGCGTAGCCTGATAGACAATAGCATCTTTCAGTATATCAGGAGCAAAGACGCTGTCGATGGTCGCTAAGCCGTATTTCTTGTATAAGGGAAACGTTCTTTTGATAGACACCATCTGCGAGATCATATCGTCGCGGGCGTGTACGGGATAAGGGCGGCGTGTGCCGCTCTCATCTTTGGTATAGTCTACCAGCACGGCATCAAAACCTCCGTTTTCGTCAAAATCTTTGGCATACACCGATACCGGCTGCTCCTGCGAAGCTTTAAAAGGAGTGTTCAAACCCAGGTTACCGGCTACATAATCTATATCGCCATCCTGATCAAAGTCACCGGCTGCCAGGCTATTCCACCAGCCTGTTTGCTTGCTGATGCCTGTCTTTTCGGTTTCGTCTGCAAAGCCTTTACCTGTATTTTTGAAAAAACGCAACGGCTGCCATTCTGCGGCAAGCAGCAAGTCTACTTTGCCATCCTGGTTGTAATCGGTCCACAGCGCATCGCTTACCATGCCAATGTCTATGAGGGCAGCACAAAGTTCTTGGGTTACATCGGCAAAGGTACCGCCGTCATTACGCAAAATATAACTGGATACCGGTTTTGGATACTGGCCTGGGGAGACTCTGCCACCTACAAACAGGTCCAGATCGCCATCCTGGTCATAGTCGGCGGCTTTTACACAGGAGCCGCTGGTGGTAAACGAGGGCAATGCACCCGTGGATTGCCGGAAGTTTCCTTTTCCATCATTCAGGTACAAACGGTCCTGGTATAGGGCGTCATTTAACGGGTATTCATAGCTGCCGCTTACGACGTACAGATCCTGGTCGCCATCGTTGTCGGCATCAAAAAACAGCACACCCATGTCTTCTTCCTTCTTATCACCCTGCTTGAGGTTGACGGGTTGGTTAAAATTGCCCTTTTGGTTTTGTATATAAAGGGCGGAGGGTTTTCCGGCAGCGCCGCCTATGTAAAAATCGTCTAACCCATCGCCGTTAGCGTCGCCTACGGCAAGGCCCGGGCCCATCTGGGTATATTTGTGCGGAAGCGTCCGCTGTAGGTTAAAATCTATCTTATCCTCTTCCTGATGCCTGAAGCTGATCCCATAATCGCTGGAACCTTCCTTCAGCAAAGCCGGGGTAGGGAGGATTTGCAACTCCTGGTTGATGCCTGCGGAGGGCACCTCTTTGGCGTCGGCATAGTTTAGCGTTACTTCCTGGTCAGCTACGATGTCTGTCAACAATTGGTACCTGCCATCGGGCCAGAATATTTGCAGGGAATCTACTTTCTCCTGAGGCCCCAGCCCAAAGTGGGCAATGTTTTCCATCGTAGACAGGTAGCCCCGGTACCGCGCCTGCTCGAAGAATTGCTTTTTTCCACCATCATAATGGATCATCACTTTGGCACCCAGCCCTTCCAGGTTGTGCTGTGGGCCGCTGATCTTCACCCTCAGATAATGCGGATGCGCTTCTGCTTTTAGTTCGTAAAGCTGGTTTCTGTAGACAAAAGCACTGTCGTTGATGTTGTTGACGACCACATCCAGGTCGCCGTCGTTGTCCAGATCGGCGTAAGCCGCACCATTGGAAAAGGAAGGTCTGTACAGCCCCCACTCCACGGTTTTATCAGCAAAAGTAAGGCTTTGCCCGGGCGTAGCGCCCTGGTTATGAAAAGCATAGTTGGAGATCTTGACAACCGGGATAGAATCCTGCAACTGCATAGGGCTGGCTACGCCGCCTGCCGGACCGCCCCGGTAGTTGGCAAAATCCCGGTCGGTTACGTCCCTGGGAAAACCGTTGGTGATGATAACGTCCCGGAAGCCGTCGTTGTCAAAATCAGCGACCAAAGGGCTCCAGCTCCAATCGGTCTGGTAGATGCCTGCCAACTGCCCGATCTCGCTAAAAACAGGCTGGCCGTTGACAAAACCATTGTTGAGTTGCAGGGTGTTGCGGACGTACTGGTACTGGTAGCCGTACCGCTCATTGTTGAGATACGTGGTGTAATTGTTAGCGCCCTGCATTTGCTTCTTCCTGGCATTGGATTCGGGCAGCATATCCAGGGCGATAATATCTACCAGCCCATCGTTGTTGAAGTCTACCACATCGGTGCCCATCGCAGAATAGCTCTGGTGCCTGAGATAGTCTCCGATCCTGTTGGTAAAAGTCCCATCCTGGTTGTTGATATACAAAAGGTCGTTGGACAGATAATCGTTGGTGATGTATATATCCGGCCAGCCGTCCAGGTTGATGTCTGAGATGGTGATGCCCAGGCCAAAGCCTTCTATGAGGATACCGGCCTGCCGGGACACCTCCGTAAAACTACCGTCTCCGTTGTTGCGGTACAGGCGATCGTTGTTGGTGGCTGAGCCATCGGCGATTTTTTCCCGGTAGCTGGTAGGTACTTTGGCGTTGATCACGTTGGTGAGCAGGTACAAATCCAGGTCGCCGTCTTTGTCATAATCAAAGAAGGCTGCCTGCGTGGTATGGCCTGCATCGGCAATGCCATAGGCTGCGGCGGATTCTTTGAAGGTAGGAATGCCGTTTTCGTTCTGCCCCTGGTTGACATACAACAGGTTCTGCCTGCTCACGGAGTCTTTGTACAGCGTCGCCGAGACATAAATATCCAGCCAGCCATCCTGGTTGATGTCTACCAACGCCACACCGGAGCACCATTTGTCTTCTCCGCCGACACCCGCTTCCGTTGTGATGTTTTTGAATTGGACATCCCCCTGGTTGAGGTAAAGCGCGTTGGAGACCATATTGCCGGAAAAGTAGAGGTCATTTAGTCCGTCGTTGTTAAAATCCCCTATGCCGACACCGCCGCCGTTGTAAACATATTCTTCCTTTAGGATATTGAGCGTATCATTTTCTATGATCCTGTTAGAGAACAAGACGTTGGATTCGGTGGCAGGGACGAGCGTAAAAAGGGTAGGTTTTTCGCCTTTGCAACTCTCCAAGAGTAGAAGAGCAGCCAGCACCCAGAGAAAATACCTTGATTTCATGATGACCGGATTTACGTCTGATTACAACAATAAGTTAAATCTCTGATAGATTTACCTTTCGCTTTTTGCAGGATTGTTTAACAGCTTCTTTTAAAAAGTCAGTTGCAACGCATATTTAAATGCTTCTCACTCCGGCGTTCCTGTTATCAGTGTATCTGGCGGTAAGTCCGGCTAAGCTGTAATTTTTCATGGTTTGTGATTCCATCACTTATTTTTTGCTACACTTTAGACATGATAAGGCAGGTAAGCTAAAAGACCCCGCCAGGCGGTAAAAGAAAGGAAGTGGTGGGGCGTACTGGGTTCGAACCAGTGACCTCTGCCCTGTCAAGGCAGCGCTCTGAACCAACTGAGCTAACGTCCCGTAGAAAAGCAAATATACAAGCCTGCGACAGATTATAAAACAAAAATCGGCAGAAATTGCTATTGGCGGCGGCTGCGGTCGTACGACTCCTTGATGAGCCTGAGCGCCGCTTCGATCAGGGTATCTTTGCCCCTGGCCTGGTCTTCTTCCTTCATATCTACCCGGATGTCGGGGGCAATGCCAAATTCTATGTTTTCGCCCGCTACCGTTTTGGTCACGGTAGAAGAGAAGCGGTAAATCCAGCCGTTGGGCAGTTCGCGGTTGATGGGCAGACCGCCGCCGCCGCCCGTACTGTCGCCCATGATCACGACATTGTTGCCCAGGCTTTTCATGATCTGTACGAAAAAGTTGGTCGCACTATAGCAGGAGCGGTTGGCCAGCACCACCACCAGCCCCTGGTACTGGCGGTCGCCGCCAGGTTCTATGTATTTGGGAATGGGTTTGGTCAGATCGTTGTGCCCGGGGCCATCCTTGTATTGCCAGTATTGCACCAGTTTCTTCTCCTGGGCAAATCGGCTGGCGATGGTTTCGGCATTTTTTACGCTGCCGCCCCCATTGTCGCGTACGTCCAGGATAAGCCCTTTGACAATGGTCGTGTCGTTGTCGCCGGAAACCCGGCTGGAATACAAGGAGACGATGTAGTCGATCAGCGATCCGCTCACTTTGTTCTCAAAGCTTTTGTAATAGACATAGCCTACCGAGTCGATCATACGGTTGTAGAAAGGACCGGTGATTTGGTAATCATCGCCTAAGTAGTTGCGCTCCACCAGGGAAAAATCAAAGTTTTGCGGATAATCCAGGTACCACTCCCAGTAACGCGACAAATCAAAGCCCGCCTGCAAGTTGACGTGCCCGTCGCGCAGCACGGCCAGCATATCAGACAGTACTTCAAACAAAGAATCGCTGCGCATCCCGTTCTCTATGCGCGGACGGTTGGCTGTATATACCGCGTCCCAGTCAATATCTTTAGCATCAAAGAAGGTATAGTTTTCATCCACCGTCGTCCAGAGCGACTCGAAGATGTCTTCTGCCGTATTTTCATATTCTTCCCGGAAAATAGCCTCTTCGCAGGACATAAAAAGCGGCAGCGCCAGCATCAGGCAAACGGACAGTTTTTTGAAGTTCATGTATTTGGTTCTGTTGTTTTAAAAGCTGGAAGACCGAAGTTTTTTCTCCCGACTTCCATCTTCCCGCTTCAAAAATTAAACATCGTAGCAATCGTAATATTGTGCGAAGCAGCCTTAACGACGCGCGGCTCGCTGTATCTGAGGATATTCCATTCGTAGCTCAGGCGGAGCCTGTTGGCATTCTTTAGCGGATATTCCAGCGAAAAGGTGTTGCTGTAGCGGAAAAACTTGTTCAGAGAAGTCAACTGGCTGCTTTCCAGCAACTGCCGGAAGGTATCGTCCCTTTCGTCGTCCAGAAAACCGGCAAAGCTACTGGCACCGTAGGTAGGTCGCATCGCCAGGGTCAGCAGCGGCAGGTAAGCGGAAAACCCGGCACGGAAGGTTCTGTTGAACAAGGTAAAATGATAGAAAAGCGAAGTGTGAGGGCTTAGCGACCCGTATACGCTGTTGTCGTAGGCGTTGTTGGTATAGTTGTTATAAATCCACAGTGTCCAGAGCGTGTTCAGTGAGCCGCCTGCATACCACTGGATTCTGCCTTGCCAGAGACTTCGGATCAACCGCTGATAGGCGTAGTTTCCCTCAAAACGAAAATAATCTACTACTGCAAAGCCGGCCGCGGTGGTCATTTCCCCATAATCGAAACGGAAATCCAGGTGGTGCAGGTGCGCCGGTTTTCTAAACTGAAACCCACCTACGGCAGAAGCAGCATGGCCCTGGTAGCGTAGTTCAGAGAAGCTCTTGTCGATGAACTTGGGCAGGGTGTAGCCGCCGCCCAGGTTGAAAAATCTTTCTCTCACTGGCATAGCCGCTTCCTGGGCGAACGCCAGCGGAGTGCCGCCCAGCGACGAAAAAAGAGAGAACAAGACAACCAACCAAAAACGTGTATTCATAGCTTACAGGTCTATCATAATTTGGTGATGCAGCAAATCTTCCAGCGTCTCGCGCTCCCTGATGAGGCGGGCTTCGCCCTGGTAGATCAGCACTTCGGCGGGTCGCAGCCGCGCATTGTAATTAGAAGCCATGCTGAACCCGTAAGCACCCGCGTTGAAGATCGCCAACACGTCGCCCTGCCGCACTTCGGGCAGTTCGCGGCCGCTGGCAAAGGTATCCGTCTCGCAGATATAGCCGACCACATCGTAGGTTTGCTTCCTGCCCGACGGGTTAGAAAGGTTCGCGATCCCGTGGTACGCATCGTACATCATGGGGCGGATCAGGTGGTTCAGCCCGGTGTCGAGTCCGGCGAAGGTGATGTCGGGCGTAGCCTTCACCACGTTGACGCTGGCCAGCAGGTAGCCCGCCTGGCTGACCAGAAACTTGCCCGGCTCAAACCACATCTCCAGCTTCCGCCCATATTTCTGGCAGAATGCTTCAAAGGCAGCCTGCAACCGCGCGGAGAGCCTTTCGAGATCGGTAGCCGCATCGCCGGGTTTGTAAGGCAACTTAAAGCCGCTGCCAAAATCAATAAACTGCAAATCAGGAAAGTGGTGCGCTATGCTGAAAAGCAGTTCGGCACCCGCCATAAAGGCATCTACCTGGATAATATCCGAACCCGTATGGATATGCAGCCCGTCGATGTGCATCCCGTGCGCCGACACGACCTGTAGCATATCTTCCAGCCGCGAGGCAGCGATGCCAAACTTAGAACGATGGTGCCCAACCGATATTTTGGCATGTCCGCCCGCCATCACACCCGGATTCAGGCGGATACAGCAGGGCACTGAACTGCCGTAGGTTTTACCCAACCACTCAAGCGCGGGCAGGTTGTCTACATTGATACGGATGCCCAGATCGACAGCCTGTTTCAGTTCCTCAAAAGCTACCCCATTGGGCGTATACATGATCTCCTGCGGCTGGTAGCCCGCGTGTAGTCCCAACTGCGCTTCCTGGACAGATACCACATCCAGCCCCAACCCCTGTTGGCGCATAAGCCTCAGCACTGACAGGTTGGTCAGCGACTTGGCGGCATATTTGAATTTTGCCTGGCTGAAGACGTGGCGCAGGCGCTGTATCTGCCTGATGATCTTCTCGGCATCGTAGACATACAAAGGCGTACCGAACTGCTGGCAAACGTCCAGCAGGTCTACGCCTTGTATCCATCGTGGATTGGCTGTGTTTTCTGGCATTTTAGAAAGATAATTCGCCAAATATAGGGCAAGATTTTTAAAACCCTGTAGGAAACCTTAACATTGTTGTTGTTGAAGATGGAAGTCGGAAGACCGAAGCTTTTTCTTCAGACTTCGGTCTTCCGACTTCCGACTTAAAAAAAACACATGACCCAGGAAAACATCAAGGCTACCTACCGGCAAAGAGCCGATGCATTTGAACAACGGAATGCTGCGCTGAACGATAAAGACAAAGGGCTTTCTCTGATACGCATCATACTGTTTGTTGCCACGCTCATTGGTTTTGTTTACTTTGCCAACATCCGGGCAGGCGCTGCCTTGTGGATGCTGTTGTTAGTCTTTGTGGTGTCTTTCCCCCTGCTGGTCCGCTATCATAACAAGCTCAGGGCACAGCGGAAGTTGTATACCGACCTGAAACAGATCAACCTGCATGAGATCAAAAGGATGCAGGACGATCTGAAAGGTTTTGACCCGGGCTATGCCTATGCCGATCCTGTACATCCGTATACCGGCGATCTGGACATTTTCGGAGAGCATTCCCTGTTTCAACTACTCAACCGCAGCCATACGGCAGGTGGCAAAAGGCAATTGGCCGGCTGGCTTAGCCAGGGTGCTGACCGCGCGCAGATCATCCGCCGGCAGCAGGCGGTGCAGGAACTGGCAGCAGACATAGACTGGCGGCAGCGTTTTCAGGCGTATGGCATGGAATCCAAAGGAAAAGAAGAAGATACCGAAACGCTGCTTGCCTGGATCAGGGAGCCGGCCGCTGTATTACAAAACAATATTTACTTAGCAGCCTCCCGCATCATGCCGATGGTCACTATTGCCGCCATCATTGCCTATTACTGGCTGGATATCCCCGGCATCGTGCCCCTAACTGCCCTTGCCGCGAATGGGTTGATCCTCTGGCGCACCGCCGCCCTTGCCAGCGATACCCACCAAAAGACCAGCCGGGGCGTAGGTGCACTGAAAGCCTACTTAGGCATGATACAAACTGTGGAAGACAGAACCTTCGAGCAGGCAATGAACAGAGATCTGCGGCAATCGCTCTCTCATACAGGGATGGTCGCTTCCCAAGAAATCCGGAAGCTGCGCTACATTCTGGACAACTTTGATGCTCGCGGCAATATGTTATATCATATTCCTAACATCATCCTGCTGCTCGATGTGTACTGGCTGCTCAAAGCCGACCGGTGGAAGAAAAACATCAGTGTAGACATCGCCCACTGGTTTGAGGCGATCCACCAGTTTGAAGCACTCATCAGCCTGGCCGGGTTTGCTTACGCTAACCCGGATTATACGTTTCCGGAAATTTCCACCGAAAAGCATACATTTGCTGCCCAGGCGTTGGGGCATTGCCTGATCGGCCGGAAGAAGAGAGTGAGCAACGATTTTGCGATGGAAGGGCGGGGTACCATTCTTGTTATCACCGGCTCTAATATGTCGGGCAAGAGCACGTTTCTGCGTACGGTAGGCATCAACGCCGTGCTGGCGCTGGCAGGTGCCCCGGTATGTGCCCGGTCGATGACGGTCTCGGAGATGCAGGTGTTTACCAGTATGCGTACGCAGGATTCGCTGGAAGAGAGCGTTTCCTCATTTTATGCCGAGCTTCGACGGTTGCGCCAGCTATTAGAATCGCTGAAAGTACCGGAAAAACCGGTTCTCTTTATGCTGGACGAAATTCTGAAAGGAACCAACTCCCAGGACCGCCACCACGGCGCAGCCTCGCTCATCCGCCAACTCAGCAAACTACACGCTTCCGGATTTGTCTCTACGCACGACCTGGCCTTAGGCGATATGGCAGAAGAACTGCCCGGCGTAAAAAATTATAACTTCACCAGCACCATAGAAGAGGATGAAATTTATTTTGACTATAAACTACACGAAGGTATCTGCCAAAGCTTCAATGCCAGCAAGCTGATGGCGAAAATGGGCATTGCGGTGGATGAGTAAGCTTAGATCAAGTTGCGGATCATGAGGCGCAGGTGTTAGTTGCAATTTATTGAATGGGATAATCAGCGTTTTTATTGCAATGTATGTTTCATAACTTTGCAGAATGTATTATAGACGCAAATTGATACTTGGAATATTAGAGCTTGTTTGGAGTTTAAATTTGGAAAAAAGGGTTATCGGTGTATCTTATTAGAAACTAAACTTTTAAGATCGGGGTCGCCCGGCGATGCAAGCACAATATGAACGGCTCACCGATAGCCCATGGGAAGTTATAAAACCATTTGTCAACTGGC
>JBBSNI010000101.1:0-15262 GCA_038232695.1 Cytophagales bacterium | reverse complement strand
TCCCAGAATAATCATTAACTTTGGTTCTCATAAGTCCTTACTCCTTTCTTTTTAGTGAATACTTCCAAACCCTAAGTTAGAAGGTTAGTTGGTAAGGACTTATGCTTTTACATAGGGGCTATAAGTAATTGCTTGTTCTCGCCTACTCTGAAAATTCCTGGAGAACTTTCAGCTTGGTGTGTACTCGCAAAGTTCCGCGCTAACCCAAGCAACTACTCATAGCCGAAACCGTTGTAGCACATATAAAAATCTCTAAAACTATTGTTTCTTAATAAGGAAACTTCATATCTTTGTACAAAGAATATCTAAATGGCTGAAAGATTTGAGATAGAATTCTCTAAAGAAGTGTTGGATTTCCTTGACCAAGTAGAAGAAAAAGCAAGAGACAAAATCTTATTCAACATTGACAAAGCCATTCAAATGATGAACGAATACTTTAATTCTAAAAAATAAGATTATGAAGACTTACAGCTTTGAAGAAGTGAAAGACCGCTATCTTGGTAAAAGAGGAACTGAAAAACGAGAGAAATATGAGTATGAATTACGGCTTGACCTTATAGGCGAAGCCATTAAAAAAGCTCGAAAAGAACGAAACTTAACCCAGGAGCAATTAGGAAAACTTGTTGGGGTTCAGAAGGCCCAAATCTCTAAAATCGAAAACAACTTGACTGACGCCCGATTTGAAACCATTTTAAAAGTATTCAAGGCACTGAATGCAAAAATCAACTTTAACGTAGAGTTGATGAACGATAACTTGAGCTTAACATAAAAAATAAGAAATAAAAAATAAGAAATACGTGCTACAATCGAGGTACTGTCTTAAAAAGCAAATAAATAAATATAATTTTTCTAACTTTGTTGAAGCGAAAAGAGGACTTCAGCGGACGCCGCGCGGGCGATTCGTTGCACGGGAGTTTATCTTGTGTAGCCCCGGTATTAACTGGGGCTACTTGTTTTTTGTCTCCTTCGGAGCCAAGCGAAAAGAGGAGCTTAAGCTCATCATTACTGGAAGTATCATTTTCTCTTTGACCAAAAGTCGGATCATAAGCCTGATCTTTACGCCACAACGTCCAAATCAGGATGAGTAATTTTCGCTGAACAGCCACGTAAGCCTGCATCTTAGTTTTTCGTCTACCCATTAGTTGCTCATATAAGGAAACGAAGGGTGTTACCTGGTTTCGTACCACTCCAAAAGCAGGCATATGCATGGCCCTTCTGATATGGGCATTTCCCTTCTTTGACATCCTGGTTTTACCTGATCTTTGACCCGACTGATTTTCAATAATATCATAGCCTGAATAGCTTACCAATTGCCCCTGGTTTTCAAAAGTGGTAAAGGCATTGGTTTCGGCCAATAATACTGCAATGGTTTTTAATCCTACACCTTTAATGCTTAGGATCTTCTCTACTTTTGGAGACAAGACTTCATCTTCTTTAATAACCTTTTCAATGGCTTTTTCCAGTTGGCCGATGCCCTTTTCCAACTCCTTAACCATCTTATTTGAACTCTTTTCTATCTCCTTCACCGAATAGGCACTGTGACTTAGCGCATGCAATTGGTTTAAAAACACTGTACGCTGATTGTTAAAATCTTCTAACTGGCGTGTCAGCAGGCGTAGACGATAGATATTTTTCGATAGGGGCTGCCATATGGGTAACCGTTGTTCTAGTCCCATACGAGCCAAACCTTTTGCATCAATTTTATCATTCTTACTCTTATTGCCTATAGCCTGAAGATATCTTTTTGCCTTTGTCGGAAGGACAACCGATACTGCATATTCCTTTTCATAAAGGAACCAGGCAAACTGTTCGTAATAGATACCTGTGGCTTCCATTAAGATGCGCAATTCCACATCTTTAATACGTTTACTTTCCATCCATTTTTGGAGCTGATTAAATCCAGTTGGTGTATTAGTAAACTTTCTGGAAGCTTTCACCTTTACATGCTGTTGCATATCTATGGTAGAGAAAGCAACATCCAGAGAGTCTTTAGAAACATCTACTCCAACGTTCTGGCTTAGTAATTCTGAGTGATTTTTCATGACTTAACTATTTTGATGGATAAAAAAAATCATCTACACCTATACTCACAACTGATACAAGGTCTATTTATAGTAAAATAGCCTTTAGGTACTGTTCAGGCTTGGATGAATAGAAAGGAAAGGGATTTCTCGATTGCAACATCAAAGTGTTTAGTAGACGGATTTAATCCTTTCCTTCCTTATTAATAGTAGCTAATTTACAAAATCTAAAAATTGTACTTTATCTTAATACTGTAAATATATGAGTAGACGGCCCGTAAGCCATAAGCTGAAGTAGCTACGATTTAATCTGACAGTTGGGATTAACTTTGTAAAAGCGAAACTATTAAAGGCAATAAGCCTGGTACCTGGTGTACCAAAAAACATTCCCCCCACTTTCGTTGTCCTACACTTTTATTCATACACTTTTTTAGCCCTTTTTATGCGTGATTACGATGCAGTGGTGGTAGGCTCCGGCCCGAATGGTTATGCGGCGGCGATAGCTTTGCAACAGCGGGGGCTCGCTGTGCTTATCCTGGAAGCCGAAGATACCGTCGGTGGTGGCGCGCGTTCCGCTGAGCTTACCCTGCCGGGGTTTGTGCACGACGTAGGCTCCGCCATCCATCCGTTAGGCGTAGGTTCCCCTTTTTTCAGCACGCTGCCGCTGCATGAGTTTGGACTGCAATGGATCTATCCGCCCGATGCGCTGGCTCATCCGCTGGACGATGGCAACGCCATCTTGCTGAAAAGATCGGTAGGCGCTACGGCCCGGCAGTTGGGCCAGGATGCAGCCGCTTACGAAAAACTGATGCGATCTATCGTGACACACTGGGACAAGATCGCGCCTGACTTTTTGGGACCTTTGCCCTGGCCTAAAAACCCCCTGCTTTTGTTGCAGTTCGGACTACGTGCTATACAGTCGGCAGAGGGGCTGGCGCGCCGCTCCTTCAAAGAGCCTGCGGCTAAGGCTTTCATTGCCGGCATGGCAGCTCATGCCATGCTGCCCTTAGACAAAATGGTCTCGTCGGGTATCGCTATGGTGCTGGGCGCGCTGGGGCATGTGGTAGGCTGGCCCTTTCCGAAAGGCGGGGCGCAGCAGATCACCACCGCGCTGGATGGTTTCTTCCGCTCGCTGGGCGGCAAGGTAGAGACCGGCAGAAGGGTACGCTCCGTAGCCGACCTGCCCGCCAGCCGGGTAGTGTTGTTTGACCTTACCCCGCAGCAACTGCTCCATATTCAGGGATTAAAATTTAGCCTTTTGTACACCCGGCAGCTACAGCAGTTCCGGTACGGACAGGGCGTCTTCAAAATAGACTGGGCGCTCAGTGATACCATCCCCTTCCGCAACCCTGATTGCCTGCAGGCAGCGACCATCCATTTGGGTGGTACCCTGGAAGAGATCGCCCTGTCGGAGCAGATGATCTGGGAAGACAAGCACCCGGAAAAGCCGTATGTACTGCTGGTGCACCAGACGCCCTTTGATGCCTCGCGGGCGCCGGAAGGCAAGCATACCGCCTGGGCCTATTGCCACGTACCCCGCTACTCTACCGTAGACATGACCGCCGCCATCGAAGCGCAGGTAGAAAGGTTTGCGCCCGGATTCAAAGACACCATCCTGGCACGGCACACCATGAATACGGCGGAGATGGAGCAGTTCAACGCCAACTACATCGGGGGCGACATCAATGGGGGCGCCCAGACGCTGGCGCAGTTGTTTACCCGGCCGGTTTTCCGGCTGCGTCCTTACCGCACTTCGCTCCGGCATGTATACATCTGCTCCTCGTCTACACCGCCGGGCGGGGGTGTGCATGGCATGTGCGGCTACCACGCGGCCCGACTGGCGTTCAATGATCATTTTGCCTGAAGAAAAGCCGGAGCAGCTTATTTTTTAGCGCTTATATCCGCCTTGCTGGTTTTCTGCCCGGCTGCTGCGGGATTCTTGTAGGTTTCGTTTAGCCCGGCCACGACTTGTTGGGTAATATCCAGGCTGTCGTCGGCATAGAGTACGCCGCTGCCCTTGGTGTAGGTCAGTACGATCTTAAAGTCTCTGTCTTTGCCGAAGTCCTCTAAGTATTGGGAGACATTCTGGTAAAGTTCCTCATTGACCTTATTTTCTTCTTCCATCAACTGGGCGCTCAGATTCTGCTGGTACTGCATCAGGTTCTGTTGTTTTTTACGCAGGTCTTCTTCCGTGGCGCGTGCCTGGTTCATGGTCATCTGTCCGGCGTTGCGCTGGAAGGTGCTGACCTCTTTCTGCAGCCCGGTGGCGCGGTTTTCATATTCTTTCTGTAGCTTTTCGGCTTGTTTTTCCAGTCCTGATCTTTTCTCTTTGAAGAAATCATAATTCGCCAGCAAGGTATCCGAATTCACGTAGGCGATCTTGGGCATGGGGCCGCTGCTGCTGAGTCTGGCAGTGGTATTGTTGTCTGTAGAAGTTGGGGTATCGCTACCTTTGAAGTGCAAAACATAAAGATAAATAACGGCTACCGCCAGGATGCCATTCAGGATTAATGATGGGTTTTTCACAATTGACTTTGTTTGGGTTCATGAATTTGCCTGCAAATATAGCAATATGTGAAAGCTTTATACCAGGCAAAAGCAAACAAAAAACCCTTTTCCCCTACCGCTCATTTCATTGTGTATGAAGCACGGCGAATCTTCTGTCTATGGTTGTAAAAAACAGCAACAGAGGGTACATTGCTATAGCTTTGGCTGTGCGATGCTGTCTGCTTTTATCCAAATTACCAAGCGTCAGCCGTAGCGTAGCGATAAGAGATATATACGCAATGCGTATGCATGGATGTTACCCAACATTAGAAAAGAAAAAAATTGAATTTGAAAATTCGGCTAAATTTTATAGGTCTGGTTTTACTAACCTTAGCTTCTTCTTGTCAGGAATGGTGGTTTGGAGAAACAAGCTTAGGAAATCGATTTGCATTGGTATCTGATAAACCGATACAAATTATATTTTGCACTTCAGATAATATTTGTTGTGATTCGGGTTGGACAGGTGTTCCTGGAGGAGTAACTGAATATGGATTCAATGAAAGATGGATTATAGCTAAACGCAGCGAAAATGACTATTGGATTATCGATAAAGACTTCGAGATAGACTTAACTGGATTTGATGTTCCGGGGCGCTATGAGTTTTACGAATCTCATATAAAAGGAAACCTGACCAAACTCAAATTTGATAGAATGAAGGACAGTTTAAATATCTCAATTAAGTTAAAAAGAGTAGAATGAAAGCGTTGGGTAACATCATTCAGCCGACAAGCCTTGCAAACACGAGTCAGAGCGTTAGTTGCTCCAAGTCAGAATATCGATATTCGGAAGTAAAATAGCCAACAAGTCGGCCTGACGGCTGCATTAAACGTTTCGCGGCATAAAAAGTATTGAAAAAGACGAATGTATTTGATCAAAGCATTGCATATTTTTAGATAGGGAAACTAACGGAAAACTATACAGACATGGTATAAAAGGTAGGTAGGGGTACTTCGGAAGTACCTCGACCACTTCAAAAGGGACACGAGTTACCTTTTTGCTGACTGCACTCCGCTTTTAGCCGACACAAGTCACCTTTTTGCCGACTGCACTCCTCTTTTAGCCGACTCGAGTCCTTTTTTTCCTACCCGAGTCACCTTTTTACCGACCCGTGTCTGATTTGAAGGGAGTGCAGTCCTTTTTTTCCGACTCCCCTACTCTTTTTGTACGCACAAAGATAAATTTCATTGAAAACCAACTTTACGACCTTTCAAAGCGTTATCTCTTTGAAATTCTATATTTCTGCAACCTGTCTCTAAGCAGAGACGTCTTTTACATTGAAGTTTCACACTAAATAATTTATATAATGAAAAACAATATAATAACAGCCCTTTTGGCTGCCGTCATCGGAAGTTTATTGACACTTGCCGCCTATCACTTTGCTTTTAAAGAGCAGGTGAAAACGGTGAGGGTAGAAGCGGCAACATCGCCTGCCTACAACGCCAGCTATCGTACTACAGCCGCGGTAGCCGAAGCGCCTTTTGATTTTAGCGTAGCTGCCGAAAAAGTAACCCCGGCCGTGGTTCACATTACCAATACCCAGGAAGCCTCTACCGTACAAAACGATCAGCGTCAACAAATCCCTGAATTTTTCCGCGACTTTTTTGGCGACCAGTTCGGTGGCCAGCAGCAGCGCGGTCCCAGGGTCGGTGTCGGCTCCGGCGTGATCGTCAGCAGCGATGGATACATTGTGACTAACAACCACGTGGTAGCGGATGCCGACGGTCTGGATGTGGTACTTGTCGACAACCGCCGGTACCTTGCTACCGTTATTGGAACGGACCCTACGACCGACCTGGCCTTGATCAAGATTGACGAAAAAGATTTGCCCTATATTACCCTTACCAACTCGGATGATGTCAAGGTAGGCCAATGGGTACTGGCTGCCGGCAATCCTTTCGGTACGCTTACTTCTACCGTGACTGCCGGTATTGTGAGCGCCTTGGGCAGAAGCATCGGTATTCTTAACAACGAAGAGGGCACCTCTATTGAGTCATTCATACAGACGGATGCGGCTGTGAACCCTGGCAACAGCGGCGGCGCTCTGGTAGATTTAGACGGTAACCTGATCGGTATCAACACGGCCATTGCCAGCCCTACGGGCGCTTATAGCGGCTATTCGTTTGCCGTACCTTCTAATTTAGTGAAGAAAGTAGTCGCCGACCTGAAAGAATTCGGAACTGTTCAGAGAGGTTTCTTAGGTATTAATATTATAGAAGTAAACGCAGGCGTTGCTGAAGAATACGATCTGAAAGTAAACCGTGGCGTATTGGTAGGAGCACTTGTTGACAATGGTTCTGCCAAAGCAGCCGGTCTCAAAGAAGGCGACGTGATCACCAAAGTAGGCAATAAGAACGTGTATACCAGTGCTGACCTGCTCTCTTATGTAGGCGGAAAACGCCCCGGCGACCAAGTGCAGGTAACTGTCATTCGGGATGGCAAAGAGAAGGAGTTTACGATGAAGCTGAAATCCCGGGAAGGCGTCAACACGCTGGCTTCCGGCAAAAGCGAAAGCAGTACAGCCCTGAAATCATTGGGTGCAGACTTCCAGTCTTTGAAGAAAGAAGAAGCGCAGGAACTAAACCTCCGGGGTGGCGTCAAAGTGACCCGTACCTATCCTGGTAAGTTAAGACAGCAAGGCATCCGCCCGGGATTTATCATCACCGGCATTGCCAACAAGCCTGTCAGGAACCTGGATGACTTTAACAAAGTTGTGCAAAACGAAAAAGGCGGTGTGCTGATAGAAGGAGTTTATCCTGACCAGCCCGACAAGATTCAATACTACGGTATAGGATTGTAAAAAGCCTTTGATCAAATCATCAAGCGGAGCTTGCCACAGCAGGTTCCGCTTTTTTTTGCTTGTCCTTTGTCAGGTCAGCGAACCCTCATCGCGTATCTTGCCCGGCACTTTGGTTTGTTCCCTGACGCGGTTGATCTCATCGATCAGGTTGGCAGACTTGCTTTCGGTAGCACTGCTTTTTTTGATAGCACGGATCAGTTCGAGCACATGCGACAGCTCGCTTTCCGGCATAGGCTCCAGTTCTTTTGTAATATCTTTTATGAGTTGGTCTTTAGATTTCATGGTTTGGGTTTTTTGTTGTTGATGACTGTAATAAAATCACTTGATCCACCGGCTTTTGAGTACATCAAAGTTGAGCAATTCCATTGTTTCGCCACCCATAGCCATAGCCAGTATATTTTTCTCCGTAAGATAAGCTACTGTTTTTTCAGGTAACGATAAGCTGGAGAATACCGGAACTACAGTTTTTCCGCTGTGTTCAGGAAAATACTCAAAGATAAGGGCAAGCTTTTCGGTAAACTGATCAATATACACGTTGTCGGATCTGGACTTGGTCTCATTGATGAACAGGTAGTCCTGACAAGCCAGCACCACATCAAATTCGTTAATGATAGATCGGGCCTTTATGTTACGTCGCTCTATTCTCACCCCAAAGTGGTCGATGTATTCACAACCGAAAAGCTGCTGAGCGATGGTGCGCATATTGGGCGCGGCAATATCTTCAGCCAGCGTACCCAGGCGGTTGGCCAGCTCGCCCCACTTTTTGTTCATCTCCTTTCTGTCAAGCCGCATCTCATCTTTAAATTCGCTCATCTCGTCTTTAAATTCGCTCATCTCGTCTTTAAATTCGCTCATTTCATCTTTGAATTCGCTCATTTCATCTTTAAACTCCTTCATCTCCCTCGCTAACTGGTTTAAAGATTTGTTGGTCTGTACAATGAATTCACCTAACACAACTTCCAACAGGCTGACTCTTTCTTTGATTTCGTTTTCCGTTTCCATTTTTGTAATTGTTGATTCAGATTGCTTACTACAAACAAGATAATCCTTTTTCCTGTATATTTATAATCACTGCCCAAAAGCCACCCTGGCAGATGAGTCAGCCGCCCAGATAGACTGCACTTCCCAGATGTCCAGCGTTTTCAGGGTCACCGGGCCGCCTACGGCATAGATGTCTACGGCATCTTGCGCCGGGTCAGGAAAGATGCGGTTGCTCATGGCCGCGTAACCATCGTTGCCAAAAACTTCCACAGACGAATGGTCTACAAAAACATGCAGCTTCACGGTGCCCTCCTCGGCAGGCATCAGCCCGGCAGTTTTGACCGGAAAACTTTTGGCAAAGGCCGTATCGCTGGATTGCGTACGGTCTACAAACAGCGACTGGGAAGCGACATCATAGCCGATCACCGTTTCCTGCGCTTCTCCTTTGAATACTTTGATGCCAAACTCGGAAGCCAGGTTTTTAGCTTCGGCAGGTGTGTCGATAGCCTCATATTCAAAAGTAGCGATGATCTCCAACCGGCTTCCCTGGATGCCTTCTACCGACATGTAGTTGTCGCCTTCCTTCACCGTGACGTTTTCTTCGTGCCGGTGCGCCTGCCGGAGCTTCTGCAAAGCTTCCACCGGTTGCTGTACCAGCCGGGCGCCTTCGGGAAACTCTTTCAGCGTCAGTTCGCGCACCAGAGACTGTGCGCTGCGCCAGGTAGAGGTAGGAATCTCGTTGGCATATTGCCAGTTGTTGAGCCATGCTATCATCAGGCGACGGTCCTGGGGGGCGTGGTTCCAGGTCACCCCTGCATAAAAATCCTTGCCGTAGTCCAGCGTTAAGATCAGGTCGTTGGTGTTCTCGTTGGTAAACTTTTTTCCGTTAAAATTGCCGACAAAATATTGCATGGCGGAGCCTTCGGCTTCTGTGTTGTAAGAAACCAGCAACACCCATTTTTTCTCCCCTGTTTCCTCTACGGTCAGTTCAAACAAGTCAGGACATTCCCAGATGCCATCCACAAAGCCTTGCGGGCCGAAGTCGCTCATCTTTTTCCAGTCGATCAGGTTTTGGGATTCGTAGAAGCGGATTTTTTGCTGTTTGGGCAAAGCCACTGCCATCACCCATTTGTTTTCATACCAAAATACTTTAGGGTCGCGGAAGTCTTTCATGCCAATGTCCAGCACCGGGTTGTTTTTGTATTTGGTCCAGGTACGTCCGCGGTCGTTGCTGTAGGCTATCGCCTGGTTTTGTAGGGTATCGGTGTGTGCTGTATAAATGGCTACCATGCAGGCGCTGTCGGCTGCGTCGCACAAGCCACTGCTGTTGCGCTCATCTACCACGGCGCTGCCCGAAAAGATCATCACGCCGTCTTCCATCTCCAGCGCGACGGGCAGGTGTTCCCAATGTACCAAGTCACGGCTTACGGCATGTCCCCAGCTCATATTGCCCCATCGGGTTCCTTTAGGGTTGTATTGATAAAACAAGTGGTATTCACCCTGGTAGTATACCAGTCCGTTCGGGTCGTTGGTCCAGTTCCTTTCGGGCGAGTAGTGGTAAGCCAGGCGGTATTTTTCCTGGTAGTAGCCGGTATCAACAGCGGTGGTGTCTGAGGCTACCTGGGTTTCTGTGGTTTGGGTACAGGCGGTAAGCAGCCAAGCGGACAAGCCTGTGCAAAGGAAGTGAAGAAAGATTTTCATCATGTTAGAGTCAATAGCCATAAATTTACAAGCATCAAAAACAAGCCAAAGGTAATATTTTCTGTTAATTCATCACATAAAGGTCTGCTTTGTCGTTCTCTTCATAAAGTGTAACGACCTTATCCGCTTATGAATGCCCTACCTGCTCTCCTTTGGCTCTTTTTCCTGTTGTTTCAAATACCACAGCAGGCAACGGAGGAAAAGCCTGTCTTGCTTTTGAACGGCACCGCGCACATAGGCAACGGACAGACTATCGATAATGCCGCCATTGCTTTCAAAGATGGTCGTTTGACCATGATCGCAGACGCTACCCGCATCCGCCTGGATATGTCGGCTTTCCGGGTGGTGAAAGTATTTGGACAGCATATCTACGCCGCCACACTGGCTGACAGAGACAGTCTGGCGACTGCCAGCCACATACGCTATGCCATACCTCTGGATACGGCAAGCTTGGTGATTGATCCTCTCCGGATAGGTATGCAGGAGGGAAAAGAAGCCACGCTGATTGTGACAGACAAACCCCTGGGTAAAAGCAAACCCAATCTGGTGATGGCTTTTGTAGAAGGCAGGAAAGTAGATGTTTGCAAAAAACGGCTCAGGTCTTTGAAGTAGGGAGAAGCCGGAAGTTTTTTCTTCCCACTTCGGGCTTCCATCTTCCGACTTCCAACTATTCTTCTCTCATCTGTGTTTTTATAATAACCAACAAAAGAAATCATCATGAAAACTTTATTATATATATTCATAAGTACAGCCGTTACCTTAACAGCCTGTGCACCTATGGGCAGCAACACCCGCTCTAACCCGCGTACAGAAGCCAACATTGTGCAGCCGGAAGATAATGGCGAAGAATACGAGTTGATCATCATTGATCCGGGCTTTAACAGCTGGATGGTGACCAACTCCAGACCAGTCGGTTTTTATGCCCCTCAATATTATGCACAGTGGAACCAGCGGTATGTAGCCGCCTGGAACGAGAAAGTGAGCCAGGCCGCCTACTATGGCGCCAGAGACTATCCTTTTGAGAACCGCATTAACTATGACCCTACGGTAGACTATGGCGTGGAGCTTAACTACGAGCTTTATTACTACTTCCGCTACATAGAATCGATGTATGGCAACCGCTACAACTTTCCAGGCTTCCGGCGAGGAAAGATGGTAGGTTAGCCATACTTTCTAAATTATTATCTGACGCGCGTTTAATGCAATGTAACGCGCACAGGAATAGCAGAAGCAGCCTATATCTTTGTGTTCCTTGTGTATACCTTTGTGTCCTTTGTGTTTAATAATCACGCCCCCAATGGTAATAGGCGCATTTCCGTTGCACTCAAACGTACGTCAGACAAGAAATATCCTGCAAACATTGTCGCGCTATACCTGTTAATTTTTACGACAGCAAACTATTTTCTTCTGCTACTCCGCTACTTTTTAAACTTATGGCAGCAGGCTACCAACCCATTGAAAACTACGCCGTGATCGGCGACCTGAACACCGTTGCGCTGATAGGCCTGAACGGCTCGCTGGACTTTATGTGCTTTCCCCAGTTTGATTCTCCTTCGGTGTTTGCAAAAATGCTCGATAAAGACAAAGGCGGCTTTTTTGCCATTGCTCCCGTGCTGGAAGACGCCAAACACAAACAACTCTATCTTCCCGATACCAACGTACTGCTGACGCGCTTCCTGTCATCCGAAGGTGTAGGCGAAGTGACCGACTTTATGCCGGTAGAAGAGCTATACAAAGGTCATATCCTGGTCAGAAGGGTTACTTGTGTGCGGGGAGAAATCCAGTTTTCTATGCAATGCTGCCCGCGCTTCAACTACGCCCGCAGCGAGCATCAGATAGAACGGGAAGACAACGATGTGCTTTTTATCTGTGAAGACCCTGAGCATATTTCGCTGCGGATGAAAAGCAATGTTCCTTTAGAAGAAAATGGAAAAGATGCTTCTGCCACCTTCACGGTCAAAGCCGGCGAGAAGGTAGATTTTATCCTGGAACTGGCCGAAGAAAACAAACCTTCCAAGACCAACCTGAATGATTTTGTAGACAAAAATCTTTACGAAACGGTCGACTACTGGAAATCCTGGATAGCGCATTCCAATTACAAAGGGCGCTGGCAGGATATTGTCAACCGCTCAGCGCTGGTACTCAAGCTGCTGACTTCCTACCAATACGGTTCCCTGGTGGCTGCTCCCACTTTTAGCCTGCCCGAATGGCTGGGCGGTGGCCGCAACTGGGACTATCGCTATACCTGGATCCGCGATGCCTCCTTTACCATCTACAGCCTCATCAGCCTGGGTTATACCCGCGAAGCGGCTGACTTTATAAACTGGGTAGAGAAAAAATGCCAGGACATTGGCAACGCCGGTTATTTAGGACTGATGTACAAGATAGACGGCAGCGTAGAGATGGAAGAAAAAGTGCTGGAGCACCTGGAAGGGTACAAACAATCCAGCCCGGTACGCATCGGCAACGGGGCCCACGACCAGCTTCAGCTAGACATCTACGGCGAACTGATGGATGCCGTATACCTTTACGACAAATACGGAGAGCCTATCTCCTATGACTTCTGGCAGGCGCTGGTGCAGCAGATCAACTGGTTGTGCAACAACTGGAACCAGCCCGACGAAGGCATCTGGGAAGTCCGGGGCGGCAGAAAACCTTTTCTCTACTCCCGCATGATGTGCTGGGTAGCTGTAGACCGCGCCATCCGCTTGGGCGAGTCCCGCCCTTTTCCCTTTCCTGACCACTGGCCCAAGGTAAGAGACGAAATCTATAATTCTGTCTGGCAGGACTTCTGGAATGACGAACGAAAGTGCTTTGTACAATATGCCGGGTCAGAAACCGTAGATGCTGCCACCCTGCTCATGCCGCTGATCCGCTTTATCAGTGCCCGCGATCCGCGCTGGCGTTCTACGATGAAAGCCATTGAAGAAGACCTGGTATCCGATTCCCTGGTATACCGCTACCGCCCCGAAGAAGCAGCGTCTGATGGGTTGACAGGCGAAGAAGGTACTTTTTCTATGTGTACTTTCTGGTATGTAGAGTGCCTGTCGCGTGCCGGAGAGTTGCAGAAGGCTCGCTTGTATTTTGAAAAAATGTTAGGCTATGCCAACCACGTAGGCTTGTACGCCGAGCAGTTAGGCTATACGGGCGAACACCTGGGTAATTTCCCGCAGGCGTTTACGCACTTAGGACTGATCAGCGCAGCGATTAACCTGGACAAACAATTTGACGATCAACGCAACAAAGACATTAAACAGAACGAAATATGAAAGCCATTGCTATCGAACCCGGCAACGCCGGTGTTGACATGATTGACCATTCCGAACCGCAGATCAAATCCCCTCACGACGTAAAGGTTAAAATGTTACAGGTAGGCATCTGCGGTACCGACCGGGAACAGGTCATCGGCGGACGCGCCGACGCACCTGAAGGTAGCCGCAAGCTGATCATCGGCCATGAAATGTTCGGGCAGGTCGTAGAGACCGGCAAAGAAGTAACGACCGTACAGCCTGGCGACTATGGGGTGTTCACCGTCAGGCGGGGTTGTCAGAAAGGATTGCCTTGCTGCGAAAGAAACCGCAGCGATATGTGCTTTACGGGCGAATATACCGAGCGCGGCATCAAAGGGCTGCACGGCTTCGAGACTCAGTTTGTCGTCGACCACGAGCAGTACCTGGTCAAAGTACCTGACAGCATTCAGTCGGTAGGCGTATTGGCAGAACCCATGTCGGTAGCCGAAAAAGCCATCGACGAAGCTGTCAAGCTACAGGCTGCCCGCCTGCCGGAGGTATTAAAAGAAGACTGGCTGCAAGGCAAACGAACGCTGGTCGCTGGTATAGGACCGATCGGACTGCTGGCGGCGATCGCCCTGCGTCTCCGGGGTGCAGAAGTATGGGGGCTGGATATTGTAGACGAAGACACCAAACGCCCCGAACTGCTCAAAGCCCTGGGCGGGCACTACATAGACGGACGCACCGTAAACACGATGGACCTTGACGAGCGCTTCGGAGAAATGGACTTTATCTTAGAGGCAGCCGGGGTAGCCAAACTGGGCTTTCAGTTGATTGATGTGCTGGGCATCAACGGCGTGTATGTGATGACGGGCATCCCGCATGGCAACCGCCCTACGACGGTGATGGGCGCCGAACTCATGCGGCAGATGGTCTTAAAGAACCAGATCATCCTGGGCAGCGTCAACGCCAGCCCACACCACTTTGCGCTGGGCATACAAGACATGGAAAAAGCCAAAAACCGCTGGGGTGATCTTTTAGATGGGTTGATCACCACGCGCCTGCGCTACGATGAATTTGATGCCGCCATCAACCAACGCTCTGAAGATGATATCAAGACGGTCATAGAGTGGGATTAGATGCCTTATTAAAGTTTCATGTTAATTAATTCCTTATCTCCCTGTATAGCCATAATAGTAAATTTACTGTTGATGTATAAGCAAAACAACTGTAAATCTAATTATCTCTATTAGTAAATGCTGGCGGCTTGGCTAAAAAGCGTGGCTGCCCTTCGGGACAGCCACGCTTTTTAGCCCTTCTTAGACAAAGTTTTTTAGTATTTCTTTTATCCTCTCGATAGGTAAGTTTGTAAGCTTCGCTATCGCATCTACCTCAAAGCCATTTTTGCGCAAGTTTAGGACGAATTCAATCTCTTTTTTTTCCATTCCCTTTTCTTCCCCTTCTTTCAAGGCTGTTTCAATCTCACTGCGTTCATTCCTACGGTTTTCCTGAAACCTTTTATAGGCAATTCTTTCTTCCTCGCTCAATGTCTCCTCTTTTAGTTTTTCTCTTGCGTCTTCCAAACCTTTTGCCTTAAACCCGTCTTTTACTTCGCTATTTTTTAGAAAATAAACCCATTCATCAAGCGTATCTTTGGCTACATCATCAAAGTTGTTGACCTTCAACACATAATACTTCGGGAAAATATCCTTAATTTCGCTGACATTGAAAGCACTTTTTTGTGTCAGGTTCGGCTGGAGGACATCTCCATAATGGATACCGATAAAACGTCCATCGTATTCATAAACATAGTCTTTGCCTTGCCTGAGACCAAAATAGACTATATTAGGGAGCGCAGAAAAATAAACCTACCCAAAGATAGTGGAAAACATGTAATTTAGCGAGATGGAAACACTATCACCTAATGTTATTGAAAGTTTTAATCTGGCCCTACAGAAACTGACTGGCTACGAACGACGCTCGTA
>JBBSNI010000100.1:0-15299 GCA_038232695.1 Cytophagales bacterium | reverse complement strand
TTTTATCTGCATACCGGCTATTTTGCCTGGCTTTATGTACTTCCTGCGCTGAGTTGCGGTTTGTTTGCTACAGCGGTACTCAACCTGAACAACATCCGCGACATCAGGACGGATAAGCTGGCCGGCAAAAAGTCTATTCCGGTGCGTATTGGCCGACCAAGGGCAGTGATGTATCATTGGGTGTTGCTGGGCGTAGGCGTACTGGCTTCTGTATTATATGTTTTACTCAACTTTCATACGTATTTCCAATGGCTTTTTCTGGTATGCCTTCCCCTGTTTGTCAGGAACGGGCAGGCGGTACAACATCAGCACAGCGCCGCAGCCTTAGACCCTTATCTCAAACAATTGGCACTGACCACGCTTTTGTATGTAATTACCTTCGGCCTGGGAGACCTGCTGAAATTTGAATAATTTGATCAAAACTGTCTGAAGATCGTATTCAATAATAACTATGGTTTAACTAAAACAACTCCCCGTATGAAAAGTATTCTGGTTCCTACTGATTTTTCTGAACAAGCCAACTATGCGTTGGATCTGGCTTATAGCATTGCCAAGATGAGCGGCGCCAAAGTGACCCTGCTCCATGTAGCAGAAGCCCCTCATGGCACTTCCTTCAATGCGATGGGCGAGGTCGTCGCCCCGGATGGCATGGACACGGTCTTCTTTATTCAACTCATGGAGCGCGTCAAGCAGCGTCTGCACGAGCTGTCCAGCAACTCCAAATATCAGGGCATTGATCTGTCTTCCCAGGTGGAAGTAGGTAATGCTTACGAGCACATCTCCCGGACTATCGTAGACCATGCTGTAGACCTGGTGGTGATGGGTAGCCAGGGTAGCAGCGGAATAGAAGAAATTCTGGTAGGTTCCAACACCGAAAAGGTCGTCCGCAGAGCCAAGTGTCCGGTGCTGACCGTCAAAAGCCCGGTAGAGGCTGGCAGTATCAAAAACATTGTGTTTGCTACCAATATGAGAGACAGCCAGGATCAGATGATCCGGGAACTGACCAGGCTACAGGAGTTGTTTGAGGCAACTATTCATATACTGAGCATCAACACGCCCTCCAACTTTGAGACCGATCGCTATTACAAAAAGGAGATGAAAAAATTTGCAGACAAGTATAATCTCCAAAACTATACGCTCAATGTGTACAATGACGATGTAGAAGAAGACGGCATCATCTACTTTGCCGAAGATAACAACGCTGATATGATCGCCTTAGGCACCCACGGGCGTACAGGCATTAGCCACCTGCTGAGCGGCAGCATCGCCGAGGATATTGTCAACCATGCCAAAAGACCGGTCTGGACGTTTAATATTCGTAAGTAAAATATAGCAAGTTATTACATTACTTTTTGTCAACTAAGACTGTTACTTGTAATCAGTGTTGATAAACTGTATTTTTGAATAAAAAGGTGTACAATTATGAAAAGTCGTATTTTATCAAACCGAAGGTACAAAACTGGATTCTTGTTTCCTGATACAAATTTTTGGATAGGTATGGGTTCTATTCTTAACATAGCAGGAGATTATTTTACTTTCAATACTTCTGAATCAGGTCAAGAAGCTGATGGCAAGGCATTGGAAAGCGATTGGGCTATAATAGGTCAAGATATAGAAGATGTGATTGATACGGACAAGTTAGAAAAGCTATTAGATGAATAAAAAGCCTCGTTTAGAAAAAGAAAGTAAAGGTTTGCAAGACAAACCATCATCCGATATGCAGGAAATTAGTAATGAGCTCAAGGACGCATTGAGAGATATTCCAGAGGAAAAGAAAAAGGAACTATTAACAGTTTTCAAACAATACGATATAAGAAGATCATTTGCAGGTCCTATTCCACCACCAGAAATCCTGCAAGGATATGATAAGTGCATTAAAAATGGAGCCGAGCGTGTTTTAAAGATGGCTGAGAACCAATCTGCCCATAGGCTGCAACTTGAAGATCATGCAGTAAAAGAACAATTAAAACAAAGCAGAAGGGGGCAAGATTATGGCTTTGCTATGGGTGTAATTTGCATCATTGCCTCGGTGACTTTAGCAATTTTTGGACATGATACTATAGCAGGTATCATAGGGGGTAGCACTATTATTGGTCTGGTCACCGTATTTATCATAGGTAAAAAACAACAAGCTAATAGCCAGCGTGATTAACGGGCTAAGATGGCTTCCAGGTAGCGGGCGACTTGCGCCATTGCTGTAAAGAAGTAAGGTCAATGGCAGAGATCAAATCCTGTTCTACAGCTTCTTTGAGCAACACATCATAGCTGCACAAAGCCGTATAAGCAACGCTGGCATCGGCAAACCGCTCCCTGGCCTCTTCAAAGCCATACGTAAAGACGGACACCAAGCCCAGCACTTCCATCTTGGACAACTCCAGAGCGGCAACAGCTTTCAGCGAACTGCCCCCGGTAGAGACCAGGTCTTCTATGACGACTACCTTTTGTCCCGGTATTACCTCGCCTTCTACCCTATTGGTCATGCCATGTTTTTTAGGCTCAGAACGGACGTACAGGAAGGGCAGTTCGAGCGCATCGGCTACCAAAGCGCCCTGCGGGATGCCTGCCGTCGCTACTCCAGCAATAGCCTCTGCCTCAGGAAAACGCTTGCGAATTACATCTATCAGCGCTTGTTTGAGGTAACTCCTGACAGGTGGGTAGGAGAGCGAGATACGCCCGTCGCAATAAATGGGGGATTTCCAGCCCGATGCCCAGGTGAAAGGCGGACGGGTGCTTAGCTTGACCACGCCTATTTCCAGGAACATCCGGGCGATGCGTTCGGCCACAGAACTGTCTTTTCCGCTGAGTTCGTTCATAGGGCAAAGTTAGTAGTTCCCGGAATTTATTGCTGATAAATTTTGATTTTGTGTCTCCTGCCCATCTATTTATCTGCTTTAAAGACAGATGTAAGAAATGTTCGTGTTTTGCTCTATTATACCTGCTTTGTGAAAGGAATAAATAATTTTGCTTATAAAATCTATTAAATAAGCAAATAAATTATAAATAATGTTAAATTTATTTATATTTGTATGATCATCCCCCTGTACTTTAATGGACGAAAAACGATTAAATGTCATTTTTAATGATGCTCCCGAAGCTGTGCTGATCCTCAACAGCTATAGCCAGATTGTTTTTTTCAATACCTCGGCAGCCCAACTTCTTCAATACGAACTGTCAGAACTGGAAGGTCAACCGGTTTTTTCTGTGTTGCGCAGTGTGTCGCCCCATATCCGGGCTTTCTTCGCTTTTAAAGACCCGCGCCAGGAAGCCGCTATATTGCGCGAAAGAGTCACACTGATCAGAAAGAACGGACCCTTGCCTATTCACTTTCTTTTGAACAAAATTGCGCATGAAAACAGTGATGTATTTATGATGATCCTTGATGAGTGGCAGCAAAATGGTATCAACCTCCCGGACCAGGAACCTGTGGCAGACAAGGATAGCATCAAGCGTACCGTGTTCTTAGAAAATATTTTTCGTGTTTTGCCAGACGCTATCTTAGTCATAGACAAAGCAGGCAACCACCTGATAGACTGTAATGAAGGAGCATCATCGCTTTTTGAGGCAGACAAACAGAAGTTTATCCAACATTTTGCCTGGACAGCTTTGTTGCCGGACCCGCAGGCCAGGGAGCGGCTGCAAATGATGCTGCAAACACAAAACAAAGCCGAAGATGACTTTCAGTTTACCACCTTACAGGGAGAGCAGTTTTGGGGAAGAGCGATCATCCTCCCTGTTGAGGATGCGCCATATTCTTTTACTTTGATCCGGATCAGCGATGTTACCCGGCAGAAGGAAGAAGGGGAGGCGATGCAAACCGCCAAAGAAGCCGCAGAACAAAACGTGAAGGCCCGCGAGGATTTTCTCTCTACCATGAGCCATGAAATCCGTACGCCGCTGAATGCTATCTTAGGTATGACGCACCTGATGCTGCAAAAATCACCCCGGGAAGATCAAAGAAAACTCTTGCAAACCCTGAAGTTTGCCGGCGACAACCTGGTAGCCCTGATCAATGACATTCTGGATTACTCCAAGATAGAAGCAGGCAAGCTAAGCCTGCACCGCCAGGATTTCAACCTGAAAGAATTTATTCACGGCGTGAAGCTCACCTATACAAATTTAGCCAACAGCAAAGGGCTTATCTTCCGCCTGCTGCTGGAAGAGGAAATTCCTGTATTTGTGTATGGCGACATGATCCGCCTGGGTCAGATCTTGAACAACCTGCTCAACAATGCCATCAAATTTACAGAAAAAGGGCAGGTGGTGGTGAGTGTGTATGCAGAAGAAGAAAGCGGGCAGGAATACAGGTTGACCTTTGAGGTAGCCGATACGGGTATCGGCATTCCTCAGGACAAGCAAAATGTCATCTTTGATCCTTACCAGCAAGCCAGTTCGGGCACAGCCGCCCGGTTCGGCGGTACAGGGCTGGGGCTGTCTATCGTCCGCCACCTGGTTCAGATGCAGGGCGGTACCTTGTCTCTACAAAGTAAAGAAGGCGAAGGCACTACTTTCAAAGTAAAACTTCCTTTTGGTAAACCGGAACAATCTGCCCATAAGGATGAAAATAAAAACAACGCTTTCATCGGCGAGTATTCCTCGCTCGAAGGGCTCCGGGTGCTGTATGTAGAAGATGTCATCCCTAACCAGTTGCTCATGGAAGGCTTGTGCGATCATTGGAAAGTGGACCTGGATACGGCGCTCAACGGATTGGAAGCATTGGAGAAAGTAAAGAATAAGCAATATGATCTGATCCTGATGGATATACAGATGCCTGTAAAGGACGGCTATCAGACAGCCCTGGAGATCCGCGACCTGCACGATCCGCATTACCGCGATATTCCTATCATTGCGCTGTCGGCTTCTGTCTCAGAAAATACCCAAGAGCGTATACAGGCAGCAGGCATGAACGACTATGTTGCCAAACCTATTGATCCTAAGTATCTGCACGAAAAGCTTTCCAGACTCTCCAAGCCTGCCCCTGAACACACTGCGCTGGCTGAAAGAGCCACAGAGATACCGGCTGACGCTATTACCTACCAAACCGATACGCCGGATTTCTCACAACTCCATGAGCTTTACCTGAATGATGATGCGGGTTACGCCAGGATTTTAGAACAAATCCGCAAGCTTACTCTGAGCAGTATCGCCACTATGGTGAATGCGATGCGGGATCATAACGAAAATTTATTCAGATTTACCGCGCATAAGGTAGTCTCTTACGTCAGACTTACTAAATTGCAAAAATTGGAAGGACTGCTCGATACTGCCAAAGACTATCTGGCACATACGGCAGCCACCAGCCGGCGCGAGGCAATGGCTGCGGCATTAGAACATCATTTTAATCATTTTGTAGAAAAAGTAAACGAAGAACTTAACCACTATCACTAACCTTATGGAAAGACGCACTTTTGTAAAAAACTCCCTGGCAGCTACTACAGGCTTAGCTTTCAGCGTACCGCTGAGCGGCAATCCGCCTCAAGCCGGACAGGCGGCCAACAAACAATACTACGAATTAAGAACCTACGAACTCAAAAGCGGCGGCAAACAAAGCGTATTTGAAGACTACTTCACCAAAGCTTTCATACCAACGCTCAACCAAATGGGTGTTTCACAGGTGGGCATTTTTACTGAAATGGGTATGCCCGAACCGCCCAAACTGTATGTGCTGATCCCTTACCAAAACCTGGAGCAGTTCGGCAAGGTTACCCGGCAGATGTCGGCGCAAAGCACTTACAAAAACAACAGCAAAGCTTATTTTGAAAGCGCTACGCCTGACAACCCCAACTTTACCCGCTACCAAAGCTCGCTGATGCTGGCCTTTGATGTGTTGCCCCAGATGAAAACCCCTGCCAAAGGCGAGCGTCTTTTCGAACTGCGCACCTACGAAAGCTTTGACGAAGATGCCGCGCAAAGAAAAATTGCTATGTTCAACAAAGAAGAACTGCCCATCTTCTATGATACAGGCTTGACGCCGGTCTTCTTCGGCGAGACACTGATCGGCGACAAACTGCCCCAGCTTACCTATATGCTGGTCTTCAAAGATATGGAAGAGCGGGATCAGAACTGGCAAAAGTTTATTCAAACCCCCGAGTGGAAGCGCATCTCAGCCTTGCCTGAATATGCCGACTCCGTTTCCAGGGTAAACCGCACTTTTCTGAAGCCTACAGCGTATTCGCAGGTGTGATGTTTTTTGGACTGTTGGTGGGAAGTTCTACGCCATTACGAATGCTTTAAAGCCGATATTACCGCAATTGACCGTTTCAGCAAGCATAACTCCCGGAATCTAAGAGGCAACCATATTCAAACCGGCAATAAAAAATCACTCTCCCGTGAAGTGAGCTTCCCGTTTGTCCAGGAAAGCCTGGGTGCCTTCTTCAAAGTCGCTGGACTTGCAGCAGGCCGCAAAGCTGTTGGCTTCCGTCTGGTAGCCGTTTTCGTCGTGCATATAGAAGGCGTTGACGCAATCCACCACCATGCCGATTGCCAGCGGACCTTTGGCCGTGATCTTGCGCATGAGCTTTTCGCTAAACTCTACCAGTTCTTTTTTGTCTTCTACCAGGTAGTTGACCAGCCCGATCTCCAGGGCGCGCTGCGCTGAGATAGTATCGGCGGTGAGCATCATCTCCAGGGCGCGTCCTTTGCCTACCAGTTGGGGCAAGCGCTGGGTGCCGCCAAAGCCGGGGATCAACCCTAAGTTCACCTCCGGCTGACCGAAAGTAGCGTTTTTGGAGGCTACGCGCAGGTGGCAGGCCATGGCCAGTTCGCAGCCGCCGCCCAGGGCAAAACCATTGACAGCAGCGATCACCGGCTTGTCGCATTTCTCGATGAGAGAAAATATCTCCTGCCCGGTTTCGGCAAACTTGCGACCGTTTACCTCGTTGAGTTCGGCAATCTCGGCGATGTCTGCACCTGCTACAAACGCCTTCTCGCCTTCTCCCGTGATGATGACACCCTTGATGTCTTCATCGTCGTACACTTCCTGGATAGCTTCTCCCAACTCCTCGATGGTCGCTTTATTCAGGGCGTTCATCTTATCCGGCCGGTTGATGGCAATAACCAATATCCCCTCTTTGAGGTTAGTGTTAATAGAGTCAAAGTTTGTCATCGCAAATATTTGAATATTTTGCCCAAAGATAGCAGGTGGCATACAAATCCCAAACAGCTTTTAATAATAAACCACATGTCAGACAAAAGAAAGATCACCGTAGCCTATGGCGACGGCATCGGACCGGAGATCATGAAGGCCACGCTCAGTATCCTAAAAGCGGCCGGTGCCGCCATTGAGCCGGAAGTAATAGAGATAGGCGAAAAAGTGTACCACCAGGGTATCAGCGCCGGTATCGCGCCTTCGGCATGGGACTCGCTGCGCAGCACACAGGTATTCCTGAAAGCGCCTATCACCACACCGCAGGGCGGCGGCTTCAAGTCGCTGAACGTGACGACGCGCACAACGTTGGGCTTGTACGCCAATGTGCGCCCCTGCCGCTCCTACAGCCCTTTTGTGGCTACCCGCCACGATACCATCGATATGGTGATCATCCGCGAAAACGAAGAAGACTTGTACACAGGCATAGAGCACCAGCAGACCGAAGAGGTCGTGCAATGCCTCAAACTGGTAAGCCGCCCGGGCTGCGAAAAGATCATCCGCTACGCTTTTGAGTATGCTAAAGCCTATAACCGCCGGAAGGTCACCTGCTTCTCCAAAGACAATATTATGAAAATGACGGATGGACTGTTTCACCGGCTCTTTGACCAGATCGGCGAAGAATACCCTGACCTCCGCAAAGAGCATATGATTATTGATATTGGCTCTGCCATCCTGGCCGACAAGCCGGAAACCCTGGACGTGGTAGTGACACTCAACCTGTACGGAGACATCATTTCCGACATTGCCGCACAGATCGCCGGGTCGGTAGGGCTGGGCGGCTCTGCCAATATAGGGGCTTCCTGTGCGATGTTTGAAGCCATCCACGGCTCGGCGCCCACCATTGCAGGCAAGGATGTGGCCAACCCCTCCGGTCTGATCAATGCGGCCATTATGATGCTGGTACACATAGGACAGCCGGAAGCGGCGACAGCTATCAACAACGCCTGGCTGTATACGCTGGAATCGGGCATCCATACGGCAGACATCTACCGCATCGGCTCCAGCCAGGATTTGGTAGGCACCCAGGCTTTTGCCCAGGCTGTCATAGAAAACCTTGGCAAAACGCCCGACCGCCTCAAAGCCGCCTCTTTCTACCCCGTCGAGGGCAAAAAGCTACACCAGACCACCCCGGTTGATCCTGATCTGAAAAAAGAGCTGGTCGGCGTCGATGTATTTATTGATTGGAAAGAAAACGACCGCAACCCCCAGGTGATCGGCGAAAAGCTCAAAGCCATCCACGGCAACGGCTTATCCCTGAAGATGATCACCAACCGGGGCGTGAAGGTATATCCCGAAGGATTGCCCGAAACCTTCTGTACCGACCACTGGCGTTGCCGTTTTGTACACCCGGAAGGAAAAACCGTAACACCGGCACAGATACTGGGTTTGTTGCGGCGGGTACACGAAGAAGCCGGTCTGGAATTTATCAAAACCGAGCATTTGTATTATTTCAACGGGGAGCGGGGGTATACGCTGGGGCAGGGGGAGTGATGTTGGTGTTCAGGTGTGATCGGTAATGGAATAAATTCTTCAGCATATAAGACTGCCAGCGGATCGCCCGGACCTTCCATCCTCCCTGTGGAAGTTTTAATAGCAATTTCCCAAATCACGGCAGCACTCACATAAACTCTATTATCCGGATTCTGAATGGCTTCACGTGCTTTCTTGGAAAGTTTGGAAGGTTGATCGTTCCACCACAGGAAGATATGGGTGTCCAGTAGTAAATTCACGGTTTAAGACCGTTGAATCCGTCCAGAATATCCTGAGGAAGCGGATCATCAAAATCCTCTTTCATAATAAAATACCCTTTGTATTTCCCCCCTACTCGCTTTTTTTTCTTTGGTTCTTTTTCCAGCAGCGTAGAAATAACCTGGTTAGCTTCCTGAAGCTCAGTTGCTTTCAGGCGGTATATCTTGTTAATTGTATCACTAATAAGCTCTGTTGTTGTCATAGTCTATCAAAAGCATTTGATCCAATAAGATACGTATTTAGAATAATCTAAGTTTCTATACAACAGAAAACGGGAAATTTTCACATATGAAGCAGTCAAAAGATAGCATGACCTCCTGACGATACCACACCACCTGGTTCATGCTGGTCTTATTTGGCGGAAGGCACCAAAATGCCAAAGGATTCCAGTGTCTGAGGGTTGTCTTTGAAAGCAATGCGGGCTATCCCATGAAACTCTGTGAGCCAGGCATGTAGCGTTTTGATCGCCTGATTCCGCTGCTGGGTACTGCCTTGGGCTTCTCCTTTCTTTCTGATACGGGCAGCCTTCTGGTCCAGAATAGCTTCCACAGAAGCTTTCGTTTGTTGTAATTCTTCCTGGCTGATGCCAAAAGGGGTCATACTGGCTTGCCGGGTTTCGAGCTTCGTATAGAAGTTGAGGGCTTGTACAGGCCACTCCCACCGCCTGGTAGCGATACGCTTGATCTTCAGCGCATGTAGCAATACCGGATCAGTGCGAAACGCTGTGCGCGCTACTTTTACGTGTTCTTTAAACGCAGCCAACACCTTTTCCATATCGGTACTAAGCTGTTGCGACAAGGCCCAGCCTTCATCGTAGCGGTCTTCTTTGGCATCATGCAATAGCATCGTCTGCTGTCGCAGGGCTTTAGCTTCCTGTATACGCTTGGGAGGAAAGCCATAGCTGGCCATTCTTTTCTGAATGTCAACGTCCTGTTCCATACAAAGGATGGCCAGCCTGACTAATTCAAACAGTTCGGTAATAGATAACTTACTCATGGTTGCTTTATTTTTTTATGCACAAAGTAACAGCAAGCATCAGAGCATTCCATGCGCTATAAGTGCCTATTCTCACATAAGTATGTTTTTGAATAAAACAGCAACACCCACGCTTAGACGCTAAAAAATCGCACCCAGGCTACTCTCAAGCTACTGTGTTCTCCGCCGGGCAATCTTGTAAACTTACACCTTCATTACATTTCCCTGCGGGGAAAAGATGAAAACTTACGCCGGCAAGGTTAGCCCCGCCGGGGACGGTCTACAAAAACCGTTTGGCAAGACCATCCCCACCGGGGACAGCCTGCAAAAATCATTTTTCAACGCTTCCCCCGCTGGTACGGCTAATAAAAAATGGGTTAGACACGCGTTTCCGTTGCACTCAAACGCGCGCCCAATGTCATTAAGTTAAGGGACTTATGCCTTTCCCGTCATTGCTGTCGTAACGGCTGTTCGGGATTTGCAATCCCGAACTTGTCCTTTAAGACGGCGTATGATAATGTCGGATTACAAACGCATCGGCGTCCGATCCTTATAGTAAATGCCTTCGGATTGCAAACGCATCGGCGCCCGATCCGAAGGAGCGACAGTGACGAATATAAGGATCATGAATTCCTTAACTTAATGCCATTGAACGCGCGCCAGATATGGGAAACTAACCTCTCGCCGCTTTGTAGTAAAGTGTGCTGCTGTTTTCCTCTTTCAGCATTTCAGTAGCCATATGTTTTATATCGTCGGGGGTGACGGCCTGGATCATGGCAGACTCTTGGTTGATGAGATTAGGGTCGCCCAGTACGGTGGCGTAGGCAAGGTTCATGGTGCGGTTGAGCAGTTCCATCTCGGCAAAGACCAGGGAAGACTCCGCCTGGTTTTTGACCTTTTGCAACTCTGTTTCCCGCACCTCGCCCTGGCGCACGGCACCCATCACTTCTTTTAGGGCCTCTTCGGCTTCCTGCAAGGATACGCCCGGGTTGAGCTTGCCCTGGATGGTGAGCAAGCCGGGGTCTACCGAGCCTGTTACATAAGCGTTGATGCTGCTGAACAGGGGCTGCTGCCTGACCAGCGCCGTATACAGGCGCGAAGACTTGCTTCTGCCCAGCAGGTCGCTGAGCAGGTCGGCCGTGTAGTAGTGCTTGTCTAAGCGGCCGGGCATATGGTAGGCTTTGTAGATCGCATCGACGGGCACATCGGTGTCTACCTGTTGCTGCCTTTTCTCTGCCTGGGGCGGCTCTGCCGGAAGGCTGCGCCGGTGGGTGGTGCCTGCCGGGATCGCGCCAAACCATTTCTCACTCAGGCGTTTGACCTCTTCGGGCATTACCCGGCCCGCTACCACCAGGATGGCATTACCGGGCACATAAAACTTGTAGAAGAAAGCTTTTACATCATCCATCGTTGCCTTTTCTATATGCTCAATATGGCGCCCGATGGTTGGCCAGCGGTAAGGATGCACCTTGTAAGCCATATCTTTGAGGCGGATGGTGGCATCGCCATAAGGCTGGTTGAGGTAGTTTTGTTTATATTCTTCTACTACCACCTTGCGCTGCACCTCCAGCACCTGCGGGTCAAACGAAAGGCTCAGCATACGGTCCGACTCCAGCCAGAAAGCCGTTTCCAGGTTTTCGGCAGGCAGGGTGATATAATAGTTGGTAATGTCAGGGCTGGTAAAGGCGTTGTTCTCCCCGCCTACGCGCTGCAAAGGCTCATCGTAGGAAGGAATGTGGGCAGACCCGCCAAACATAAGATGTTCAAACAGGTGGGCGAAGCCTGTTTTATGTTCGTCCTCATCGCGGGAGCCTACATTGTACAGCACGTTGACGGTAGCCATCGGCAGGGAAAGGTCCTGGTGTACGAGTACACGCAGCCCGTTGTCGAGCGTAAATTCCTGGAAATCTATCATAGGTTGGGAATTGGGTTTTAGAAATTAACAGAAAATTCTATTATTAGTGATGGAAGACCGGAAAAATTCTTACTTCCAGCTTCGGTCTTCTGGCTTCCGGCTTTAATATTACAACTGATTTGGCAAGAAACAGGTACTTGCCGCCGGAATATTTGTTAACAAAAACATAACATTAGATATAATGATTCATGGTAGGATTGTCTGTAAATTGGCGCGGCGTTTTGCTGCCTTTGTGTTATGCAGGTACTATGCACTATGGTAAACATTTGGGCTACTTTATGATTTAAGGATTTGGTGTATACAAAGTTTTTTTATTGACCTAATCTGCTACCCCACCTTTGCTGCACATGCCAAAGACAAAAAACACGGAAGACAACTTCAGCAAACTCAGGCAGGCCATCTATCAAATCTTTGATATTGTCAGAGAGGAGAAAACCTTTATTATACTGACGGGTGTGCTGTTTTTCATCGCCGGTGTGGTGTATCCGTACCCTGGTGTGGCTATGTGGTTTGGTTTCTTGCTGGCTTCCTACTCTGCCGTATCCAACGATAGTATTCAGACCATTGGGACGTTCATTGCTTCCAATGCAGACCGCAAATGGTATGTGCTGTGGCTCTACATCGGCCTTATTTTCCTGGTAACGGTCACCATAAGCTGGTTCATTTACGACGGAGATGTTTCTTTCCAAAGGTTGAATACGATGCAGTCGGACGGTACGCTTTCTTTTCCGCAGCCGGACAATTTTAACTTTTTGCAGATCGCTGCCCCTATCTTTCTGCTGATCCTGACCCGGCTCCGGATGCCTGTGTCTACCACCTTCCTGCTGCTGAGCAGCTTTGCGGCAAGTCCTGGCGCGGTAGGCTCGGTCATTGCCAAAAGCCTGGATGCGTACGTGATCGCTTTTATCCTGGGGTTTGCCGTGTGGGTGAGCATCACGCGGTTTACCCAAAAGCATTTTAAGGGAGAAGCAGCTCGCTGGTGGAGTGTTGCCCAGTGGATTACCAGCGGTACGCTGTGGTCGGTCTGGATCATGCAGGATGCCGCCAATATTGCTATCTACCTGCCCCGGCAGTTGGCTCCCGTGCAATTTATATTTTTTGCCCTGGTCGTCTTCTTAGGCTTAGGGCTTATCTTTTTCCTGAAAGGAGACAAAATCCAGGAGATCGTCAACGAAAAGAGCGAAGTAACCGATGTGCGGGCAGCTACGCTGATCGATTTTGTGTATGCTACCGTATTGATCTACAAGCTCACCATCAGCACCATTCCGATGAGCACGACCTGGGTGTTCATTGGCTTGTTGGGCGGCAGGGAACTGGGCATTCGCCTGCGGGAGCATACCAAGAAGAACAGGAAAAAACACATCGGCGCCGCCTTCCGCATGATCTTCAAAGACCTGGCGCTGGCGACCATCGGTCTGATCGTCTCCATCGTACTGGCCATGGCCGTGAACGAATCCTTCCGTAATGAGGTGCTTGAGTTTTTTTGATTGTTATGAATACTATCAATTATAAAGTATTTGTCGGAACCGTCGCTTTTAGTATGGAAGACGATAGTATCTGTGGAAAGATTATGGGCATCCATGCTTTAGTAACCTATGAAGCTCAAAGTGTGGATGAACTGAAAGCAGCTTTTCAAGAAGCTGTCGAGGATTATATTGATTTATGCAAAAGAGTTGGAAAAGAACCTTTATAGTGCTGTTAATAGTGATCCTGTCCCATTCGCTGTTAGAACGAAGTGCTGTGCGTTTGAATTGATCAATTACCAGTAGATGATCAGAGTTTTACTTTACAAAATCCAACAATGGTTTGACCATTGTGCCCATACAAAACATAGGATCCTTTAGAAATTTCATAGGCATTAGCAGCCTTGATGGTGATAGTATCCTCAGTTGCGTTAAATAAGACCTCTCTGGTCTGATTTCCGTCAGGGTCTACACGAACCATGGCAGATTCGGTTTTCACGACCTTGCCAAAAGTCTTAAAGTTTTCTGAAGCCAGATCTGCAAAGAAGAGAATCAAGTTATCGTTGTATTCCTGTACGCTATAGGACGAATACAGGGTAACTAAGCCTGAAGTTTCCTGAGCTTTTTCCACTTGTTTTGCCCAGTTGATCTTTCCTGTACTGCTTACATCCACCAGTAAAATATCATCTGTATGATAGACATTATACGTACTTACGGTTCTCCCACTATTCTGAGTTTTCGTCAGGGTGGTCGTTCGCTCTGCGGCCAGCGTATAGCCACCGGATTTTTTTTGAATGATGCCTTTCAGTAGGAACCTGTAGTTAGTCAGATCATCTTTCTTGTCAAGTATGCCGTAACCTTTGTAGGTATTGTTTACGTATTTGCTGGGTTGATCAAATTTCCCTTCCAGCGACTGTTTATCTGTGCCGGTTACCACAAAGAGCTTGTTCACATCCTGAGTAAAAACCCCATCGGGTATAGCGTCTCCATTGTCTGAGTAAAAGCCAATGCACATGATTCCTCCATCTTTTTTCGGGGCAAGGTCCACACTGGTGATAAATGCATCATTAAGATCCAGCGTTAAGGCTTTAGGCTTCCCGGAGGATTTACTGAACTTGAGGATTTTGTAATCATAGTTGGTCTCCACTTCATGAGAGTGGGTAGAGGACAGCAGACCTTGTTTTTTTAGTTGGACATTTTTTCGGTAGTCTTTCTTTTTATCAAAAATTTTTGTTGCTAAATAAACCGTCCCTGAGTTATCCAGATAAAAATCCTGGAAGCTGTAAATGCCATCATCTGTCAGTTCAATATTTGTAACCTTATCCACTGTTTTCAGATTCCGGTCCGTTACGGTGTAGCCAAAGCTGAGAAGCGATCCGTCTTTATCAAGCAGATTGTGCGTAAACAGTAGCCTGGAACTGTCCGGAGAGAGCTTAACAGAAAAAGAGCTCGTTTTATACTTGTTCTGACTTGAGTAATCAATTTCCGCTACGGGGATGGGATTTCCCGTCACCATCAGCGTCTTTCTATCCAACGGCTGTGCAAAGAGAAAGGACTTTTTCAGATTATTGTTTTGAAAATAGGGTTTCCGCACCAAAATTAGCCGGTAAGGATTTGTTTCAAATAGTCAGTATTGCGGGCCGCTTTCTTTCTTTTGCGCTTGATGCTAATCTTCTGCGGGTCTTTTTTCAATAAATGCAATGCCCACTTACGCACTAGGTGCAGATTGGCTGGGCCATTGTTTTTTCTCACCCGGCAATCATCTTCTCGGAAAGTAAAATCCAATTGCCAATGCAGCTTATTCTCTACTGCCCAATGTCCTCTTATATAGTGCGCCATCTGCTCAGCAGTGGGTTCAAGACTGCTAATATAGTACTGCACTTGCCTGCTCGTGCCTTTAGCCATATGACGTATCCTTTCTATCATCGCCAAACTGTGCAGGTCTCTCCGCGATTTCTATGGTTTAAACAAGGGCAGTGATATGGTTTTTTTCATATCGCCGGGCGACCCCGTTTCTATTATCTCGGATACAGGCAAAAACGCGGTGGATAAT
>JBBSNI010000099.1:0-15349 GCA_038232695.1 Cytophagales bacterium | reverse complement strand
CTATTGCGTATCTCTGATATTTTTTCTTCTTTTAATGGCATGAGTGAGCATTTTGATGTCTTGGAAAACTCAAAAATAAAAAAGAGATTACTCTCTTTTGCTCACTCTTGCTTTTACCCCCAATATGTTATACACTCATTTAAAATTAAAAATTGAGACTGAACTTATCCGAAAGGATGTCAATGAATTTGTTGACTTAGAAACATATGTCGGAGTAGAAGAGAGCATTGAGGATTATTTCGAAGAAAACGAATAAGAAAGCATATAACATTGTATAGCGGGCAAAATCCCACCACGTCAGCTATGCTAACCGTTAACTTCTTTGGATAAATGGGTTCTTGATAAGAGTTAATTTCGCCATTGCCGTCTTTGTCTTGTACAAACCTTAAAATCACTTCATCAGAAAAGAAAGATTTCAGATTTCAAATCAGAATCGTTTAGTTTTTTATCTTTATTTGAGTCGGATTTTGATCCTTCGATAAGCAGATATTGATCGTTCATTATGGTAAAATGTTGAAATGCGCTAAAACACGTAAGTTCGGCAAACTGTACACCCCCCCTACCTCACCTCAAGATACTCTTCAAATGTTCTGTTCCCTCCTCACTTACTTTGTAGTGCCCTTGGCGCATTTTGAAGACTTTTTTGTATTCCTGGTTGAGCTTGATAAAGTGGGCGGGGTTGGAAAGGTCCAGCCCGTGGTCTTTGAGCAATTTGGTCACCTCGCGGGTGGTGAAGACGCCATCGTCGTTCTTAGACTGGATGAAGTAACTGGCCATGAGTACAATATCGGTTTTGCTCACGTTCTTGGGGCGGCGGTGGTAAAACTCGCCAAAAGATTCGCCGGGGCTCATAGAGCCGTTCTCCTGCTTTGGCAGTGCGGCCGTGGCAGGAAGCGGCGAAGCCTCAAAAATACTGAATTGCTCTCCGGTGGCGGAGCGGGGCGTGTCGGCTTTTCTGGCGGGCGCCTCAGAAGCGCCCTTTTGTAAGATAGTAACAAAGCTTTTGATAGACTCCTCATAGGAGTTGACAAACTCCTCGGAGCCTTCAATCTCAAACTCTCCGCCATGCATACTGATTTTTATTCTTGCTTTTTGTTCCATAAGATGTGCAGCCTGTTAGGGTTACTCGTACGAAGGTAGCGAAAACGGCTAATATATACTTTTTATCGCTACGATAAGGTATCCTGTGAATAAACCTCTATTTTTACCCGCTACTTTCCAGCGCATGATGCAAAGATATATCACAGTATTTAATTCAAGCTCTATCAGCGACAAGCAAATATCAGTTCTTCAGTTCTTCAGTCCTTCATAAATCTTCCCATGACAAAGACCATTAGCCTTGCCACCTTGCGAGACATCGCCCTGGATGCCGGAAAAGAAATCTTAAAAATCTACTACCACGACGATTTCTCTAAGGTCGTAGACTTCAAGGCGGACAGTTCGCCGCTCACGCTGGCAGACCGGCAGGCGCACCAAACCATTGCCGCCGCCCTGCAGCAGCATTATCCAGACATTCCGCTCATCTCCGAAGAAGGGAAAGAGATCGCCTACGAGGCGCGAAAAAACTGGGAGTACTGCTGGCTGGTAGACCCGCTGGACGGCACCAAAGAGTTTATCAAACGCAACGGTCAGTTTACAGTCAACATTGCCCTGATCCACCGCAACGCGCCGGTGGCTGGCGTGATCTACGCACCGGTGACCGACGAACTATACCTGGCAGCCCAGGCAGGCTACGTAGCGGATATGGAGCCTGGCGCTTACAAACAACAAGCCATGCAGGAGCCTGTCCGTATCCGGGTACGCCATCAGACAGGACTAACGGCGGTGCGCAGCAGCAGCCATGCCTCTCCGGAAGAAGAAGAAGTGCTGAAAGCCTACGGCGTCACGGAAAGCATTGCCAGGGGAAGTTCGCTCAAGTTTTGTATGATCGCCGAAGGCAAAGCCGACCTCTATTACCGCCACGGCCCTACCATGGAGTGGGATACGGCTGCCGGACAAGCCCTGGTGGAGTGCGCCGGTGGTAAAGTGTACCAGGGCACCAGCCGTACGCCTTTTGTCTACAACAAACTCTCGCTGCTCAACGAAAGCTTCTTAGTGCTGGCAGGGTAAACTTACGGCACTGGCTTTTATGCTAAGTTGCAAGGCTATATATTTGCCGGAAATTGGAAGCAGGAAGCTAAAAGTTTTTTCTTCCTACTTTGTGCTTCCAATTTCTCAGATTTTCACCATCATAAAATAGTAAAACCAACACAAAACATATGAAAGACAATTATGCCCTGATTATGGCGGGCGGCGTAGGCACACGGCTTTGGCCGGTCAGCCGCCAGCAGTTCCCCAAGCAGTTTCATGATGTACTGGGTACCGGCGAGTCGCTGCTGCAACTCACATTCAACCGTCTGCTGGAAGTGTGCCCTTCCGAAAATATCTATATCATCTCCAACCGCGACTACTATGGTCTCATCAAAAAGCAACTGCCTGCGTTGACTGACGACCAGATCCTGCTGGAGCCGCAACTGAGGAATACTGCGCCTTGCGTGGCATATTCTTTTCATAAGATCGCGCAGAAAAACCCCAACGCCAACCTGATCGTCTCACCTGCCGACCACTTGATCCTAAAGCAAAGCCATTTTGCTGATCTGGCCAAACAAGCGCTGGATATTGCTTCTCAAAAAGATGTGCTGATCACCTTTGGCATCACGCCTACCCGGCCCGATACAGGCTATGGCTATATTGAGTTTGAAAAAACCGCAGGTACGCAGCCTGTCTACCAGGTAAAAGCTTTCAAAGAAAAACCCAACCAGGCGACGGCAGAAGAGTTTCTGCAAGCGGGTAACTTCGTATGGAACTCCGGTATTTTTGTGTGGAGTATTCCTGCCATTATGAAAAGCTATGAGAAAAATCTGCCGGAGGTCAACACCTTATTTGCCAATGGTAAAGACGTGTATTATGCGGAGCAGGAAGAAGCTTTCATAGAAAAAGCCTACGACCAGTGTGTCAACATCTCCATTGACTACGGCATTCTGGAAAAAGCAGACAATGTGTACGTGATGCCTGCCGACGTAGGCTGGACCGACCTGGGCACCTGGAAATCCATAGACTCGCAGCAGCAGAAAGATGCGCACGGCAACAGCCTGCAAGGGCAGGTATTGACCTACGACACAGCCCGCTCTTTTATCAAAGTAGCCGACCAAAAACTGGCTGTGGTGCAGGGTTTGGATAACTACATCGTCATCGTAGAAAACGACGCGGTGATGATCTGCGAGAAAGACCAGGAGCAAATGGTCAAAAAATTCCTCAGCGATATTAAAGAAAAGGGGCTGAAGGAGTATGTTTAAAATTATTCGGAATATTGAGCAGCACCTGCTAATTTACGGCGCAAAAATATGAAAATATGAAACATGACTGGACAGTAGATGAGATTCAGGCGATTTATGATCAACCTTTGCTGGATCTTGTCTTCGAGGCGGCCGCCGTCCACCGCCAGCACAACGACTACGCCGAAGTACAGGTCAGCAGCCTGATCTCTATCAAGACCGGCGGATGCCCGGAAGATTGCGCTTACTGTCCGCAGGCTGCCCGCTATGCTACCGACGTCAAAGTACACAAGCTGATCGAGGTAGAGACGGTAGTGGCAAGCGCGCAGAAAGCCAAAGAAGGCGGCGCTTCCCGCCTTTGCATGGGCGCTGCCTGGCGGGAAGTGAGAGACAACCGTGATTTTGATAAGGTACTGGAGATGGTCAAAGCCGTCAACGCGATGGATATGGAGGTATGCTGTACGTTGGGGATGCTTAGCTACGAGCAGGCCCAAAAACTGGCCGACGCCGGGCTGTATGCCTACAACCACAACATAGACACTTCTGAAGCTTATTACGAAGAGATCATCACTACCCGGACGTACCAGGATCGCTTGCAGACGCTGGACAATGCCCGGAAAGCCAAGTTGACCTTATGCTCCGGCGGCATCATCGGGCTGGGTGAAAGCAAAAAAGACAGGATCGGAATGCTGAAAGTATTGGCCAATCTGAATCCGCATCCGGAGTCGGTGCCGATCAATACGCTGGTGCGGGTGGAAGGTACGCCGCTGGAAGACCAGCCGCAGGTGCCTGTGCAGGATGTGGTCAGGATGGTGGCTACTGCCCGGATGCTGATGCCCAGGACGGTCGTGAGGCTGTCGGCAGGGCGTACGGAAATGTCTTTGTCTGATCAGGCGTTGTGTTTTATGGCAGGTGCCAACTCTATCTTTGCCGGTGACCAGTTACTTACCACCCCCAACCCGGCGTTGTCCGAAGACCGGCAGATGTTTGAGATTCTGGGGCTGAAACCCAGAAAAGCCTTTAAAGACGCCCCCGAAAGGGCATCTTTAAAGGATGGGCAAAGATCATAAAACGATGCTGAAAACGAGTACCGGTTTTTAAATATCGCTGTTCATCAGGAAGGTCGGGCAGGGAATGAATTTGCCTTTTCCTTTAGCTCTGTGCTTTGTCAGACGGGATATATTGTAGGCTACGGAGATTTCATGCGCACCGCCTGAGCCGGGGCCCAGGGAGGAGATGGTAATGTCGTAGCTGTAGCCAAACTCAAACTGTTCGTATTTTAAGCCTACCAGGGCAGTGAGTGCATCCTGGTTGATGGCGTTGTTAACTTCATTTTTCTTGACCGGGATACCGCGATACCAGAAACCTACCATCACGGGGTTATAGTGGAAGTTGAGGCCTAAATCCAACTGCTCCACATTGCCCTGTCTTTTGTAGATGAAGGAAGGCGCAATACTGGGCGTTACGCTTCTCTTCAGCGGCCCGCGATACAGGGGAATTCTGGCACCGCCGTGTACGGATGTTTTCATGGGCAACCGGCTTTCGTCATTGATGAACGTCAGGTTGGGTTCATTCATGTGGTAAGCTGACACGCCTATCCAATACATTTTGCTGTACATGAGCAATCCTGAGCCAAAGTCAAAATAGTTGGAGTTGCCCAGAGCAAACAGCAACGGGTCGTTAGAAGGAGCATTGGTTTCGCCATAGGCTAACTGATCCAGCATCACGAGCTTATCTCTGTTGATTCCCCGGGTGCCGTAGGCGAAATGCAGACCAGGCGTGAGCATCCACTTGTCAGATAATCTTAGCTTGTAGGAGTACAGAAATCCCAGGTTGGTAGTACCCATATTGGCAGAACCTGCCATATCTGCGGTAGCCAGTACGCCGAAGCCACTGTTGGCCTGCTTCATATTATAATCGTAAGAAAAGGCGTAGGTCACATACCCTTTGGAAATGATCGGCCATTGATTGCGGTAGTTGGCTACAAACCTGTGTTCCTGGGTAGAACCGGTAAAGGCAGGGTTTAAATATAAAGGCGCTGCAAAATACTGGCTGAATTGCGGGTCTTGCGCATAGCTGCGATAGACCAATGAAATAAACAAAAGAAATAAGTATACCGTCTTGGCAGGTTTCAGAGAACCATTCTTTTGCTTAAGTATCCCGGTGTTATTGTTTTCAGTATGTATCGTTGACAAGAGCTTTAGTAACAGATTCAATACGTATGTAATATTATAGTACAAATTAATATTAAAATAATTATATTTACAAATCTTTTCAACAATTTATTTCAACAGATACATAAGAAAAGTTATATTTTTAGCTCCTTTTGATAGAGATTCCTGGCTTTACTTACCTCAAAACGTGTAATTTATTACCTCATACAGGTGGCAAGTGGCAAGCCAATAAATTCACAAGACGCTGATATTCAATCTATTGCGTAAGAGAATAGATGTTTAAAGAAGGCATAGGTATGGTAAGAGAAGAAATTACCATGAGCCATCTCTTATAAAGTATCTTTTAATTTTTATTACGCTGTAAGGTAGTTATCCTCATTTGAGATTTCCTGTGAGCGAAATACAGGCAAGGGGAATTGATCAATTTTGTGTACCGAAGGTCGTAGGACGCTGACGCTATCCTACGACCAGAGACCAATAATAACCTACCATTTCCATTGCCCTGGGTTTAAAACCCAGGGCAATGGAAATGGTGAAACGCTTCCCTACGACCAGGAACCCAGGATTAGGAATGGATATAAACAAAAAAAGACCGGCTAAACCTGTCAGGCAGGTTCAGCCGGTCTTCCTCTTATGCGCTGTAGAGCGAAAAGGGTAGGTATCTTTTTCTACCGGATCAGGGAAACGTCTCCGATCTTGGTGATTCTTTCACCATTGATAAACTTCATTTCCAGCTTATAGACATATACGTCTGCCGGGCATAGCCGTCCTTCGTAGTAACCGTCCCAGCCTATGTTTTTATCCTTACTGGTAAAGAGCAGCTTACCCCAGCGGTTGTAAATCGCCATAGAAAACTCCATCACACCATCGGTGACAGGAATAAAGATGTTGTTGCTATCATCTCCTAACTGGTAATGACCGCCATTGGGACCGGCGGGGTCCGGGGTGAATGAATTGGGAATCCTTGTTTTGGCAAGCTTGGGTTTCTCTACGGTCACAGCCTTTTCAATGAGCAAAGTATCTGAACAACCTTTTTCGCTGAAGGCTACCAGCATGATGTCATATACGCCTTCTTCCTTATAGTACTGAAGCGGCTCAAAAGCGGTTGAAGTATTGCCATCGCCAAAATCCCAGCGGTAAGAAACGGCGCCCACACTTTGGTTCTGGGTGCTGATAGGCCGGTCGGGCAGGTACACCAGCGATGGACCTGCGCTGAAGATCGCCTGCGGCTGTCCGTAAACTTCTACCAGGAACTCTTTGGTTACAGAAACATCTTCTCCAAAAATGTTTCTGGCTTTCAGCGAGGCGGTATATTGTCCTGTCTGGTTATACGTATGCACAGGACTTTCTGCGCTTGACAGGCCGGTGCCATCGCCAAAATCCCATTGGAAGCTGGTAGGATCTACATAATTAGACTCATTGCTAAAGGTAATGGTCAGCGGACCGCAGCCTTCATAGCGGTCTACGCTGAATGCTACGAACGGAAGATCAGGATTAATGTCTATGACCACCCGCTCTTCATACTGCTGTGTACAGCCTTCGTTGGATACGGTAAGCTTGATAAAAAACTCACCATAGGTATCGTACGTATGGCTGCCCGGCTCTTTGACGCTACTGCTTGTCCCATCGCCAAAATCCCATGAGTATTCCCAATCCCCGGTATTCGTCTGGTTGGTGATATTGACCGTTGAGTTCGGTAGGTTTTGCTGTTTGGGGCTTGCGCTGAACAGCGGATTGAGTTCAGGATGCACCACAATCTCATAGGTCAAAGGCGTGGCGTTACAGTAATCCGTACCGGCCTCATAGACCACTTCATAGATGATGGTTTCCGGCGTATGGTTTTGCAATAAGAAGGCGGTAGACTTATCAGTGTTTGGTTCTAACTTGTCGGTGGTGCCTTTTATTCTGTAATACCACTGATGGTATTTCACGCCCAAAGAATTATTAGTAAAGTTTACCTGCAAGGGAGCGCAACCGCTGTCTTTGTCTTTCTCAACCCTTAGCTCCAGGGTAGGATACACTTTGACGGCCATCGTTTGGCTGCTGCTACAGCCCAGCGCATCGTTGGTAGCCACCAGGGTAACCTGGTAGTTCATAATGCTGTTGTTAGAATAATTGATAAAGGTATGCGTGATAGCAGATGTGTCAGCAGAGGTAGTCACTCCATCATCGGTTCCGTCGCCCCAGACCCAGGTATAGGTTACGCCGGGACGAATATCTTCGTTGACGAAAGTCATGGTATGCGGACTGCAACCGCTCATGTTGCTAATCGTACTGAACTTAGCCACAGCGTATTCCACCCCGACGACCGCCTGCTGGCCCGTGACTGCCTGCGCGCAACCGTTGGCATCTTTGACGGAGATCAGGGAATAGGTCGTGCTGACGGTTGGTTTTACATTAATAAGGGCTTCATAGGCAAGGTTGCGCAAGGTCAGCACATCCGTACCATCGGTATATACGACCTCAAAAGGCATCTTACCCGTCATATTCAGCACCAGGCTGGTCTGGCTGCCCGCGCAGATATCGGTAGTACCCGCAATGGTAGCCGTAGGCAGATCGTTGACGATCGTGATGATACTATTGCTCAACGATTGACACCCTTTTGCATCCGTACCCAGCACATACACCTCATCCATATGTATTAAAGTATCAGACGTATACGTATTGGAAGCAGATGGTCCCTGGACTGAAATACCATTCAGATAAAATTCATAAGTAGTAGCACCAGATGCGGTGAAAGTAACTTCGGTGCCGCTACAGATCACATTGTTAGGGATAGAACTGCTAAGCGATACCACCGGCAGCGGATTCACAATAACGGTCAGTTCATTAGAGAATACATCATCACAAAGCCCGGAACGTACTCTTCTGACAAAATAGGTCGTACTTGTCAAACCAGCAGGCGCCTGATAGTCGGGGGCGGTAGCGCCCTGAATTTCTGTATAAGAGCCACCGGAAGTGGCAGAAGATAACCATTGGTACTGATAACCGCCGATACCACCTGTGGGAGTCGACTCTTCTGCAAACAGCCCGGGTTGTTCTCCAAAACATATTTCAGTAATGCCCTCGGCTTTAACATCGCCTGGAAACAACTGAGGCTGCACGACGATCGTTACTTTTTCTGTCAATACAGGCGCATATACGCCGGAGCTTACCTCTCTGACGAAATAGGTGGTTTCTATTACCCCCTGGGTAAAGCTTAAATTTTTATCATTAGCTCCTGTAATATCTACAAAAGGACCATTCGGGTCTATAGAAGATTTCCATTGGTAGGTGTACGTCCCATTTCCACCGGTGGCTGGTGTGAGTTCCAGCAAAGCGGATGGAACATCTCCTTCGCATATTTCATCATCGTTTCCAATCGTCCCTGCCGTCAGGGTAGACTCCACGATGACTTCTATGGCTCCGGTAAAAGCTGAACCGCATACCCCGGATGTTACCTTACGCCGGTAGTAGGTAGTCTGCATCAATCCTGAAGGAGCATCGTACTCTTCGGAAGTAGCGCCTGCAATATCGGCATAGCCTGTATACCGGTCTGTAGATGATTGCCACTGGAAGCTATACGTGCCTGAGCCGCCGGAGACGTTAGATGTTTTTACGAACGGAGCAGGATCACCGCCTACTTGTATGATCTGGTCTGCGGCCACACTTCCAGCCGTCAGCGTAGGGTCAACGGTTATTTTAAGTTCATTGGAAGGCACTGCCTGGCACTGCCCGGATTGCACCTCTCTGATATAGTACATATCCTGGGTTAAGCCGTCCGGCGCTTTATAGGTAATGCCTGTGGCACCCGGAATGACGGTATAAGGTCCGCCGGTCACGGTAGATGACTTCCACCGATAGTAATAGGTTCCGTTACCACCAGAAGCAGAAACATTGGAAGTGAAAGCTTGCGTATTTCCTCCTGCACATATTCTGTCGCTCCCCTGGATCTGTCCTGCCTGCAAGGTAGACTCTACAACAACGGCTATTTCATTAGACAGTACAGCCCCGCATACCCCTGAGCTTACCTCCCGTACATAATAGGTAGTCTGTATCAGTCCATTAGGAATAGTATACTCCGGTTGATCAGCGCCAGCAATGATAAGATAAGGGCCCTGGGAAGTATTGGATGATTTCCACTGGTAGGTATAGATTGTTGTACCTCCGGCAGGAGCTTCCTCCTCAGTTAAAGGAGCAGCAGCGCTTCCCTGACAGATCGTTTGTGCTCCTTGTATCTTGCCTGCCCTTAGCGTAGGCTCTACAATGACGGCTATTTGGTTAGACAATACGGACCCACATACGCCTGAACTGACCTCCCGGATATAGTAAGTCGTTTGGGTCAGCCCTGCCGGCACATCGTATAGTTTATTGGTAGCTAAAGGTATATCTGTGTAAGGACCGCCCGGTGTGGCAGCCGATTTCCATTGATAGGTGTACATGCCCGAACCTCCTGTCACTGGCGTTGCCTCCAGGAAGATTGCCGGATTACCATTCTGGCATATGGTCTGGTTATCTTCTATGGTACCTGCCTGCAGAGTAGGCTGAACGGTAATTTTTACAGCGGTGGTATAAGCCGCCGGGCTTACCCCGGAGGTTACTTCTCTTCTGTAATAAGTCGTGGCTATTAATGGTGCTGCCGGTGTATATTCTTTATCAGTAGCTCCTGCAATATTTGTGTAGCCTGTATACTGATCCGCAGAGGATTGCCATTGGTAGATATAAGTACCCGTACCACCGGTAGCTGGAGCCAGTTCTGTCAGGGGAGCAGGCACTGAGCCTTCGCATATGATCTGGTTGGTACCTACCAATCCTGCGGCTGAGTTGGGTTCTACGGTAACCGTGATCACATTGGTCACAACGTCCGGACACTGCCCCGACTGTACTTCGCGGATGAAGTAAGTAGTAGCCGGTAAATTGCCTGCCTGATACGTTGGCGCATTAGCCCCAAAGATGTTGGTATAAGGACCATTGCTGTCATTCGCATATTTCCATTGGTATTGATAAATGTTTGTGCCCCCGGTAGCAGGAGAAAGTTCGGTGAACGGCTGCGGAGCCGTATTAGCCGCAATGGTTTGGTCAATACCGACACTCCCGGCAGTCACGGTAGGATGCACCGTAACCGCTATGACATTCGTATATTTTTCTGTACAAACGCCTGCGCTTACTTTTCTCCGGAAAAATGTGGTAGCCATCATAGGATTGGTCACCTGATACACCGCTGAGGTAGCACTGGTAATATCCTGAAAAGGCCCTGCGGCGTCTATAGCAGATTGCCACTGGTATTGATACGTGCCATTGCCGCCGGTAGCAGGATTTTGTCCGAAAGGTGAAGGAATGTCTCCTTCACAAATCGTTTGGGCACCCCCGATGCTGCCTGCATTGATGGTAGGTTCTACGGTAATCTTGATTTCATTGGATAATACAGGCGTACAAACGCCTGCCGTTACCTTCCTTACATAATAGGTGGTATTATACAAGGGATTGGTGATCAGGTAGGTTTCGCCGGTGGCTCCGGGCACATCAGCATAAGGACCACCCTGGCTGCCTGACCACTGCCATTGGTACTGGTAATTACCATCACCTCCGCTGGCGACGGCCACACTTGCTAACGCAGCCGGTGTACTGCCCTGGCAGATGGTAGCCTCTCCGCTCACCGTCCCTGCTGAAAGTACAGGCTGAACAATAACGGTAATAATATTGGATACAACCGGGCCGCAGCTACCGGATACCACTTCTCTTAGGAAATAAGTAGTTTCCGTGATACCTGCCGGTGGGTTGTAAGAAGCTGATACGGCACCGGGAATATCAGAGAACACTCCGTTTATATCGTTAGATGATTTCCATTGATACTGGTAAGTGCCTGTTCCTGCGCCACCGCTGGCAGAGGCAATAGAATTGATAGTAGCTGGGTCTCCATTTTCACAGATGGTCTGGTCACCGGCTATACTTCCCGGGTTCAGGGTTGGCTCTACTTTTACAATGATTTCATTAGAGTACGCCTCAGCACATACGCCTGAAGTTGTCTTTCTTCTGTGGGTAGTCGTATATTCCATACCGGAAGGCACATCGTAAGTAGCCTGGTCTGCGCCTGCAATATCTGCAAAGGCGCCGTTGACTATCTTTGCCTGCCACTGATACGTGTAGGTACCCGTGCCCCCCTGGGCGGTTGACACCTGACCAAACGCCACAGGATCGCCACCATAACATACCGTTTGGTTTCCTGAAATGCTGCCGCCAGTTAAAGTGGGTTCTACAGTGATCTTTACTACATTAGACAGGACAGCCGGACAAGTACCGCCTGTTACTTCCCGCACGTAGTAAGTAGTAGCAGCTAAACCGGCTGGCTCTTTGTAGGTGGCGCTGGTAGCTCCTATAATATTAACAAAAGGCCCGTTGGCGTCATTGGATTGCTTCCATTGGTACTGGTAACTTCCCGATCCTCCCTGGGGAGCCTGTGTTACTGCAAAGCTGGCAGGATTGCCCCCCTCACAGATCGTCTGGTCGCCGCTGATGATACCAGCATCCAGGTAAGGCTCTACTGTAATGGTGACAACATTGGAGCTTACCCATGAACCTGCAACGCCTGATTTTACCTCTCTCTTATAGTAGGTAGTAGTTGTCAGAGGGGTAGCAGGCGTATAATTGATACCTGCTTCTCCCGGAATCACTGTAAAACCCACCGCATCTTCAGAAACCAACCAGCGATAGGTATAACTTCCGGTGCCGCCACTGGCAGGGTTTATTTCATTCAGCGCACCCGGCACTGTATTGATACAAATGATTTGGTTCTGCCCTATGGTTCCTGCCTCAGAAGCGGCTTCTACGCTAACAACCACTACATTCGTGACTCCTGGTGTACAAACACCGCCGGAAACCATTCTTCTGAAGAAAGTAGTCGTAGACAACGCGCCAGATTGATACTCAGCACTGGTAGCCCCTGCTATGTTGGTAAAAGAAGTACCGGAACCCGTTGCTTTTTGCCATTGATATTGCAGGTTGCCGTTACCACCTTGAGCCAATGACTGGCTGGTAAGCTTTGCAGGTACACCACCCGCTACGATGATCTGATCAGTTCCTACTGAACCTGCCTGTAATGCCTCCTCTACTGTAATTTTGATAGAATTTGTAAACATGTCGCCACATATGCCAGCGGTTACTTTTCTGCGATAATACGTCGTGGTATTAATAGCCTGGGTCTCATCGTATGATGCTGCCGTCGCCCCCGGTATATCGGCATAAGGACCATTTACATCCGCAGCCTTTTGCCATTGATACACATAATTGCCATCCCCACCACTGGCTTCTGTTTGTGTGAATGCTGCCGGTATGGTTCCTTCGCAAATGGTCTGGTCTGTACCAATGGAGCCTGCCTGTAGTTGCGGTTCTACGGTGATGGTTACGTAGTCCTGTGCCGAAACGCAACCGGTATTAGCATCTTTCACCGTCAGCGTGTAGGTACGGGTGAAAGCAGGGGTGGCTGTTGGATTCGCCAAAGTAGCATCATTCAGCCCTGTGGTAGGCGACCATAAGTAGGTGTAGTTGCCGGAGCCCCCGGTGGCTGCCGGTGTACCTCCTAAGGTGGCAGAACTACCCTGACAAACGGTTTGATCCGCGCCGGCATCTGCTACGGGCAGTTGATAGGCATTGATCGCCAGTTTTTTGGGTTGCCCTGTACAGCCATTGTTGGTTTCTGCTACGATCAGTTCGCCGGACCATTCATTGCTACCAAAATCCAGGGAGATCAGGTTGTCGTTAGGACCTCCGCCAAACTTAACAGCGGGCGCATTGAGCGCAGGTTGCAGACTCCAGGCATAGGTAGAGCCTGAACGGAAAGGGATTTGGTAAAGCACGTTTTGGGCGTTGACGCAAACTTCTGTTTGTCCGCTGATATTAGCCGTCACCGGGGCGTCTTTGAACAGCAACGTCACATAATCAATGTCTGACCCGCAAGTGCCATTGGTGATCGTCCACCGGAAAGCGTAGCTTCCAAAAGCACTGACCGTAACGGTTGTGTTAGGGTCGGTATCATCGGCAAAGGAAGCGGTACCGGCACCACTCTCCAGGTTCCATTTTCCGGTACCTACATCGGGCGTATTTGCTGCTAATGTATAGACCAGGCCGCAGGTAGTATCATCCGGTCCTGCATTTGCCTTGGTGACGGGAGGATTTACAGTAATAATTATTTCTTTGGTTTCACCGGCACAGCCGTTAGCGGTGGGCGTTACCCGGTAGGTAACCTGTTCCTGGGTAATACCGGTGTTGGTCAGCGTTTGGCTGATGCTGTTGCCCGAACCTGCAAAAGCACCGCTCAGGGTAGCCGGGTTGCTGACCTGTACCGTCCAGGCATAGGTCGTACCGGTGACGGAACTGATAGAGCTGATCACTGCTTTTTCTTCGCTGCAAAGGGTAGTATTGGTAGCTTGCAGGGTTAAGACCGGCGTAGGATTAAGGGTGATGGTGATGTCTTTGCTCTCTCCGGCACAGCCGTTGGCTTCTGTAGTGATCTGATAGGTGACCGATTGCACCGTATTGCTGGTGTTGGTCAGTGTTTGTACAATACTGCTGCCGGTGCCTGCTGCCGCGCCGCTGATTTTGGCAGGGTCGCTGGCCGTAAACGTCCAGGAAAAGGCAGTACCCGACACATTGGACGAAAGATTGATGTTGGTCTGATCTTCACTGCAAAGCAAGGAAGCAGCGGCGGTAACCTGCAAAGAAGGTTTGGGATTGACCGTAATGACTATATCTTTACTCGGACCATTACAACCATTGGCGGTAGGCGTAATGGTATAGGTAACTATTTGTGGTGTATTGGTGCTGTTAGTCAGCGTTTGCTGGATCAGGTTGCCGCTATCGCTCTGGGCGCCTCCTATACCGGCACCGGCACTGATTACCCAGGCATAAGTAGTACCTACTACATTGCCGGACAAAGCAATATTAGCCTCCTGCCCACTGCATAAGGTATTGCTGGTTACCACCGTGTTTACATCGGGGGTAGGTTGTACGGTAATTTCAATCTGTTTACTTGCGCCTGTACAGTTGTTGGCTGCAGGTGTTACAGTGTACGTGACTCTTTGGGCTACACTGCTGCTGTTGACCAATGTTTGTTTGATCTCATTCCCACTTCCGTCGCTGATACCGGTGAGTGATACAGGATCGTCCGCTACGGCTGTCCATGAAAAGGTAGTACCTGCTACGGCGCTGCTGAGGGTAATATCTGTCTGGCTGCCGTCGCAAAGCGTAGTAGCAACCGCATTGATCGTAACATCCGGAGAAGGATGTACTGTAAAGGTAATGTCTTTGGAAGTGCCCTCACAACCATTCAGAATGGGTGTAATTCTGTAGGTGATATTCTGGGAGGTGCTGCCGCTGTTGAAAAGCTGCTGGCGGAGTTCGCTGGTATTTTGATTGCTGGCATCGCTGGCTCCTGAAATATTAGAGCCTTTGCTGATGACTCTCCAGGAGTAGTTGGTATTCGCAAGATTGCTTCCGAGGGCAACGACAGCCTCTTGCTGATGGCAGAGGACAGTTGCGGCAGCATTGGCAGTAAGCACCGGCTTAGGCTTGATGGTCAGGTTGTAGGAAGCGCTTTGCCCTGCTCCACAAGAGTTTTCTCCATACACGCTGATCACGTGGTTGCCAGGGGCTGTATTAGTAAAGTCTACCGTAATGCTTCTGGTATTGGCGCCGGCAGTGATGGTAGCACCGGCAGGCAGCGTCCACACATAATTGACAGCATTTTGTATAGAAGGCACATTGTAATTGATCCCTGTCTCTTTTTCACAAAGGTCATTCGTTCCTGCAATCGCGCCTGCGTTATCCGGCTTGCCGGGCATGACGATGACCGTAAAATCTTTGCGTGCCCCTTCGCATCCATCTTTG
>JBBSNI010000098.1:0-15393 GCA_038232695.1 Cytophagales bacterium | reverse complement strand
TTCTGCCATGATAAAGCCATCTTCTGCAATGCGTTCTGTTCCCTCATCAGCGGGCTTTCCCTCTACGAAGAAGACTTTTGCTCCTGCATGACCGGCATACACGCCATACACACCCGGAGAAAGCGGCACAGTACCCCCGGCACGCTCGGTATCTACTGTTCCCGGCATAGAAACATTTTCAACCCTTACCATGAAGGTAACAGGGTCTTCGTTTTTTTCCTGGTCATCCAGTATTTCATCAATAATTTCCTGGCAGCCGGAGATGGTGAAAAGTCCCAGGAGGAGGCATGTAATTTTAATTTTGTGTAACATAGCTTATTAGTTGGTTAAGGTTGAAAAATAATGGTTCGATCAAATCAGTAAAATGTAGGTGTAATACGTTGTACTTTTACAAGGTAAGTGATTAACCAGACTTTGTATGTCGGGAGTACGACATTTTCCAAACACAATAACCAAAAGCAGTATGTACTACAGACTTTCTCAAAGCCTTTTGCTGACTTTACTCCTAATAGCTTTGGCTTCCTTTCAGGCAAATCCCCCTTGGGCCTTACATGTGATAGACAATACGTTAGAAGGTGCCGATGGCGTCAGGTTGTCTGATGTCAATCGTGATGGTCATCCTGATCTGATAGTGGGCTGGGAGGAAAGTGGGGTTACCCGCCTGTATTTTAACCCCGGTCAGGACAAAGTGCTTCAGCCCTGGCATTTCGTGGAAGTGCCTTCTCCCAGCGTTGAGGATGCTTTGCTGGTGGATTTAGACCAGGACGGCCTTCAGGACATCATCACCTCGTCAGAAGGAAAAAACAATGCGATGGCTGTGCATTGGGCGCCTGCTGACACGGCTGATTACGACAATAGCGAAAAATGGCATACCGAAGTGATCCCTGCTACCTTGATGAAAGGTGCCTGGATGTTCAGCACAGTCATGGATGTCAACGCAAACGGGCAGCCCGATCTGGTGGTTGGATCAAAACGAATGGCAGGTGTGCAGGGAGACGACCAGGCCCTGGTGGGATGGCTGGAAATACCGGACAACCCCAGAGAGATAGGGCAATGGAAGCTGCATCAACTCTCAGCAGCCGGATGGATTATGTCACTCAAGGTATTGGATATGAATGGGGATGGATGGGAGGATATTTTGCTTTCAGACCGTAAGTTCAGCACGCAGACAGGAGTAAGGTGGCTGGAAAATCCGGGTAGTAAACATAGAGGGGAAGATGCTCAACATCGAAATTGGCAAAGCCACACCCTGGGGCAAGCCGATACCGAACCTATGTTCCTGACGGTAGCCGACTGGGATGAAGATGGACTGGAAGATGTCGTTTGTGCTGATCTGAACACCCAGGCATATTACTATCAGCGTAAAGATAAAACGGGTAAAAACTGGTCTGTTCATCAAATTCCAAAAGCTTCTTTCGGCAGCCTGCGAGGCAAAGCCGTACAGGTTGCAGATATTACGGGCGATGGCAAGAAGGCGTTGATCATGTCGTTTGAGACAGGAAGCGACCAGTCTAGCGCGTTAAGTGGTGTGACAGCGGCTATGTATCAAAGCGCACCTACCGGTGACAGGTGGATGTATCTTGACATTAGCGGCTCACCGGGCGAAAAATTTGATCTTCTACAGCTTATTGATCTGAATGGAGATGGTGATTTGGATATACTCACCTGCGAAGAAGGGGAAATGCATGACGGCAAAAAAAGAAAAGGATTGGGTATGGTGTGGTACGAAAATCCCTTATAACTGGGAAAGCTACGCCCTGAATATGCAACACAAGCGCGGGTCACCCATGATCGCTGATCACCTCAAAGTCGTGGGTGAGCGTTCTGCCCTGATGATCAACGATATGCAGCGTATGTCTTCCCAAAGCAGGGTGCATACCCCACTGATGTTCCCCGGTCGTTTTACCAAGATAGGTGTCGTCCAGATGCCAGTAAAGTGTGGCATTTTTGTCCTGGTGCGCTATTTCAAAAATGGCTATGCCGGGCTTACCATCCAGTTCGCGCGGGATAAAAAGACGGGTTTGATGGCTGGGATATATGATCTCCATCTGGTCCTGCAATACGGCTTGCTGACAGCTTTTCTCGAAAGGGGGCGGCGGCGCATAATCCAGGTGATGCTGGCGGTAGTACCAGGCCTGCACGGGCGGCAGCACAAACCAGTCCCGCGTGACCATCTCTGCGAGGGCGTAGCAGGAACTGTTGACCTGGTATCTTTCATCCTTCCGCAGGTGCAAAGGATGGTGATAAGGGCATAAGCTGACCTTATTACGGGGAGAGGCATACAGCATTTCCTGCGTTGCACAAAACGCGCCTGCCAGAAACCCGCTTTTCTTGCAGACTTTCACTTCTGTGGTGGCGATCACCGGCTGGGCAAAATCCATCGCGCCTTCCAACTCATCAAAAATATCAAACAACAAAGGGGCGGCGGCCTTGACGCCGATCAGGTCGGGGCGGCCCTCGCCGTCGGCATTGCCCAGCCAGACGCCGACCACATAGCGGTCGTTGAGCCCGATAGCCCAGGCATCTTTGAAGCCGAAGCTGGTGCCTGTCTTCCAGGCAATCTTTCTGGCAGAAGGAAAGCGTTCCCAACCCGCCTGTTCTTCTGGTCTGCCCACCTGCTGCATTGCCTGAAACGTATGCCACACCGAAGAAGCTTTGATCAGTTCCTGCCGGGCTCCTTTGTCATACGCCGCCTTGTTATGCAGCACATAGTGGTTGGCAAAATAAAGAGGATAATCCCTGTTTTGATGAGGCGTGAGCCGCGTACGGTGCAATGTCCTGACCAGCCCAGCGTACATCCCCGTCACTTCCCAAAGCGAGCTTTCCGCCCCGCCCAGGATGAGCGATAAGCCGTAATGTCCGGCCGGTTTGTTGAGCGAAGCAAGCCCCATCGTCCGCAGTTTCTGGTGAAATTTCTCGTAGCCATATTCTCTCAGCAGATACACAAAGGGTACATTCAGGGAACGAATGAGCGCGACATCGGCAGGGACAGCGCCATAAAACTTTTTGTCATAATTTTTGGGAGCAAAACCCTGGTAGAAGACAGGCACGTCGGGCAGCAACTGCCTGGGCAGCAGAATGCCTTCATCCATTGCTGCCCCATATAAGATAGGTTTGAGCAAACTGCCGGTGCTTCTATCCGCCGTGATCATATCCACATACTGCCCGTGGTCGCCCGGGCTGTCGGCATTGCCTGCATAAGCCAGCGCGGCACCGGTCTTGACATCAATAATCAGGGCAGCAGCATTATAGACATGGTTGGCGCTCATCTGCTGGTGATGCCGGGCTACCTTGCTTTTGACCAAAGCCTGTAGGTGGGCGTTGATGGTACTGTGAATCACTTGGCCTTCATGCCCTTCTTTCACAGCGCGGCTCAGCAGACGGGGCGCCAGTTCAGGCAGGTCTTGCGGTGCGCCCGGCAGCGACTCCAACAGGGCAAGCCGGTAGGTGAGCGAATCAACAAGCTGTTTTTCCAGTAGTTTGTGAAGCAATCCATCTCTTTTCCGGCGAAGCTCCTGCTCGTGTTTGCCAGGGTAGATCATCGCAGGGCTGTTGGGTAATACGGCCAGCGTAGCACACTCCGCCCAGGACAAATGATGAGGGCTTTTCCGGTAATACCGCCAGGAAGCTGCCGAAAGTCCCACTACATTGCTGCCAAAAGGGGCGTGAGCGACATACAAGCTAAAAATCTCTTCTTTGCTATACAGCATCTCCAGCCTGAAGGCCAGCAGCAGTTCTTTACATTTCTGCCCATACGTACGCCGGGTATTGCCCAACGCCATACGGATGACCTGCATAGAGAGCGTACTACCACCCCTGACTATTTTGCCTGACCGGACATTTTGAAGAAAGGCCTTACTCAGCGCGACCGGGTTGACGCCCGGATGCCGGTAAAAGTATTCATCCTCATACAGGCGCAGGCAATGCCGGAATTTTTCAGGAAGGCTGTCAGCTACCGGAAATCGCCACTGTTCGTCCCTGGCTATTCTGGCACCTAACAGCGTACCATCACGGGCTTCCAGTACGGTGGAGTAGCTGACCCTGAAAAGCGGTTGGGGCAGGGGATATGCCAGAAAAACAATTAGGTTTGCCGCTCCAGCGCACTTCCATCTGTCCCTCTTTTTCGTGGCGAATGATATTGTTGATCTCAAAGGTGTGTTGGGTGTCGTCTTCGTGCGTCCAGCGGACGGTCAGGGTAGTGCCGTTCTGGCTGGCGCTCAGCATTTTTTCGATGGCGGGATGGTCTGAAAAATCGGCAGTTTGGAGGATGCCCAGGAGCTTGTATTTTTTGAGGTCTTCCAGGCTTTCGGTTTCCAATCCCAACAGCTTTACCTCGTAGGCTTGCTGGATGGTCTGGAAGTTGAAAGAAAAGGTCTTCAATTCGTCTGCTACTTCAGTTACTTTGTGCAGCGCAAAGCGGACATCGTATTTTGTGTTGGAAGGCAGCCTGTCTTTAGGTTTGAAAACGATGGTTCGCCTGTCTTCCCAGGTGGTGGTGCCTTGGATAGCGGGCAAGAAATCAAAGAGCCGCTCATCGATACGTTGTCCGGGCTTGACATCTTCGGCGTCTTTTGCCAGGCGCACTTTGATCGCATTATTTCTTTTGATCACACCGGACGTATAGGCACTGATATACTGGATATAGAGAGTCGTCTGGCTTTCCGTCTGGGAGATTTTGTGGTCCGAACAAGCCAGCAAACTTGTCAGCCATACTACCATGATCAGTCGGGTGAAGAGAGCGTTTCTTTTCATCATAATAAGAGCGTATAATATTTTGCGAAAGAAGTTATCTTTGTGCGCAAAATTATACTAGGCTTCGCCCTTATTTTATGGTTAGAATCGCTTTATCTCACACGAACAAGAGTTTGTGTGATTTAGTAATTTTTTAACCTCTCCTGTGATTTTTCCAAATCTCCTTTTGACATAATGAACCGGATCAAGGTAAGTTCTTGTGTGGTCATCATAGTTCTAATTAATTCAAGTTGCTACTTATGCTCCTACATCAATTAGATATTGCACTACATCCAATTTATGAATACTTTGCGCATCTTTACATTTGCTTCTAAACTTACTATACACTTACACTAAAACCTGACATGATGCCTTCACGCCGCGATTTTTTACAAAAAGTTACCGCTTCTGCTATAGCCCTGCCTGTTATAAGTTGGGATCAGCCGGCGAGCCTTCAGAACGTTTACCATCAACCTGAGCAGGGGCCGGTGCTGCGCGTAGCCATTATGGGTTTGGGAAGCTACGGAACCCGGGTGGCCGAGGCGATGCAAGCCTGCAAAAGAGCAAAACTGGTGGGCGTGATCAGCGGTACGCCTGCTAAGATCAAAGACTGGCAAGCCAAGTATGACATCCCGGAAAAGAACTGTTACAACTACGAGACCTTCGACCGCATTCAGGACAATCCTGATATCGACGCCGTCTATGTGATTACACCCAACGGACTGCACCACGACCAGGTGATACGGGTGGCCAAAGCAGGCAAGCATGTCATCAGCGAAAAACCTATGGCTGTAAACGCCAAAGAAGCGCAGGAAATGGTGGATGCCTGTAAGCAGGCCAACGTAAAGTTACTGGTAGGATACAGAATGCACTTTGAGCCCAAAACGCTGGAAATCATTCGTTTGCGAAAAGAAGGCGCATTCGGAAAAATTCTGTTTTTTCAGGGTTTGTCCGGCTTTAAGATAGGCGATCCTAACCAGTGGCGATTGGATAAGAAGCTGTCTGGCGGCGGCGCCATGATGGACATTGGTATTTACTCGGTCAACGGTGCGCGCTACATGGTGGGTGAGGAGCCTGTTTGGGTCACTGCCCAGGAAACCAAGACGAACCCTGATAAATTCAAAAAAGGGATAGACGAGACTATCCTGTTTCAGCTTGGCTTCCCCGGCGGAGCCGTAGCCTCCTGTTTGTCTACCTACGCAATGAGTAACCTGGATCGTTTTTTCCTGAATGGCGACCAGGGATTTGCCGAATTACAGCCGGCTACGGGTTATGGACCTATTCAGGGACGTACGCACCAGGGTGAGTTAACGCAACCCCATGTGACGCATCAAACGGTGCAAATGGACCAGATGGCAGGCATTATTCTGGAAGGCAAAAAACCTGTGGTGCCGGTAGACGGGGAAGAAGGCGTAAAAGACCTAAAGATCATGGATGCCATTTATAAAGCAATAGAAACGGGTAAAAAGGTAGATTTGAAGTCATGAGGAAGATCATTAGCTGTTTGCTTTCCGCTATTTTCCTTTCTACCGCCTGCCAAAGTCAGTCTGCACAGCAGCCAGTCGCGGAAAGTAATTTTACGAAACTGGTATGGTCGGATGAATTCGACACGCCGGGACTGCCTGACGCTGCCCGGTGGGCGTACGAGGAAGGTTATATCCGAAACCAGGAAATGCAATATTACACGCGGGCTCGTGCCGAAAATGCGCGCGTTGCCGACGGACATCTTATTATTACCGCCAGAAACGACAGTGCCATGATTGATGGTGTGCTGTATCCCGTTACCTCTGCCAGTCTTGCCACCCTGGGGCTGGCAGACTGGACCTACGGACGCATAGAGGTGAAAGCCAAGCTGCCTTCGAGCCTGGGCACCTGGCCGGCGATCTGGATGCTGGGCACCAACATTGCAAAAGTAGGATGGCCCGAATGCGGCGAGATCGACATCATGGAACACGTAGGCTACAGCCCTGACTCGGTCCATACTACCGTGCATACGGAAGCCTATAACCATATAAAGGGAACGCAACGCGGCAAAGCCGTATACCTGCCGGATGCTTCTACAAGCTTCCATCTGTACGCCGTCAACTGGAACGCCGACCGTATTCAGTTTCTGATGGATGATACTATTGTGTTTACCTTTGAAAACAACGGCAAGGGCTGGCAAAGCTGGCCCTTTGATCAACCTTTTTACCTGATCCTGAACCAGGCGTTTGGCGGCGCCTGGGGCGGTTTCCAGGGTACTGACTTAAAAAGCCTGCCGCAGCAGTTCGTGATTGATTACGTCAGGGTGTATCAATAGGCAAATAAAAAAAGTCGGAGCCTTAACGCTCCAGGGGCTGGTCAGCACTCAGCTTCATCAGGGCTTCTATCCGGTCGAACTCGTCTTTGTCGATGGTATGGAAGCCTTCTTCGTACATATGCATCAGGTTCTGATAGGTAAGCGAATAGGTTTCTTTTCCCCATTTACCTTCTTCTGCAACGATCTCCGTGCCTTCATAGGCAAACTCGTTGTCGGGAAACAAGATCGGCTTCAATCTGAGGTAGATCTTGCTGCTTTCGGTTGTGTTTTTTACATAAAAGTTTTCCATAAAGACAGTCACTTTAAAAAGGTGTCGATTTTTTCCGTCAACCGCTCAAACACGGCTGCTTCTCTGAGATCGTTCGTATCTATCTCGTAAATGATAACAGGACAATGATCAAAATCATCAATCCACTGTTGATAACAAACGTTCAAATCATTAAGATAGTCAATGGAAATTAACTTTTCATACGCTTGTTTGTTTTTTTTTTCACTCAGCCGCTGCTGTATCCGCTGCGCCAGCACCGGGGTGCTGCCCCGAAGATAGATCAACAAACCGGGAGAGGGCATCAACGGAAGGATGGTTTCATACAAAAACAGGTAGTTCTGATAGTCTCTTTGGCTCAAATAACCGGACTGATAAAGGTTTTTAGCAAAAATTTCGGCGTCTTCATAGATCGTCCGGTCCAGGATTGCCGTTTGCGATCGCTCCCTATCGAGCCCCTGCCGGAAACGGTGGCTCAGAAAACAAATCTGTAAAGGGAACGCCCAGCGGGGCATGTCCCCGTAAAAATCGGCTAAGTAAGGATTCTGGTCTGCCGCCTCGTAGACGGCTTCGAAATGATAATGATCTGCCAGCTTGCCGACCAGTGTGGTTTTGCCTGCGCCTATATTACCTGACACTGCGATATACATATTAAAAAAGTTTGCATACCTATAACCCGTTTGGGTCAGGGAAGTTGCAAGATCAAATTGGGATCAATCAGTATGGTTAAAAAATAAGGGATTTGGCTGGGCGCTGCCACGCCCGGAAAGTCGCCTGTGTAGCCTTCCAGCGAAGTCATCACCTGAAAATGAAGGTGGGGTGGCCAGTCGCCGTTTTCAGGATAATTGCCTACTGCTCCGATCACTTCGCCCGGTCCGAACATTTTGCCTGGGCTTAGATACTTCAGGCTCTGCCTGCTGAGATGTCCGTACAGGGTATAAAAAGAAATGCCCTCAAGCTCGTGGGTCAGGATCAGCGTAGGCCCGTAGTTGCCAAAGCCCTGATTATCCTGAAAACTATGAACTTTGCCATCGAGGGGCGCACAGACCGGCGTGCCGGCCACTACCCAGAGGTCAAAACCCAAATGAACAGCGCGGGGCTCCTGTCCTGCATAATGCGCACTGCGCCGGTAGATCATCCGGTGTTCCAGATACCCTCCAACGCCAATCTGATTGTTCATCATTTGATGGAAGACCAAGCGTTCAAAAGACTGGGTATCAGTAATTTTGTCGATCGTTAGCAAAGGATTGTTGTCTGTAAAGTCCAGCCACACCGGGGGTTTTTTTCTGGGAAACGGGATTACCGGGTGAAATTCTTTGTGGGGTAAAAGGGCTTCCAGTCTTTGTTTGGCAGGCATGAATAAAGCAGGTTGGCAAATGGACTTCGTCGTGAGGCAAATTAAGTAAATTTGTAGGTAAAAGTTACAGCTTTACTGCCCCGGTGCGATAAACTTACATGGGCTGTTGGGCTGCCGTATTGCTGGCATGAGGTAATAAAAACTTTTGATAATTAATTTTTACCCTTTTATATTTCAATTTTTTGCTTTCTCACCAAACTCTCAGAAAAGTCTTTTACTATTCTGAATGGCATCATAATAAAAACAAATTCAATTAGAAAAAATACCTCACACGCTTTGCTTGTCTGTAAGAGTCGCTGTATTGTGCCGGGGTCGGATATTTGTGCGTGATAAAACTGTTCAAAAGCCATTAAAATCACGTCACCATGTCAAAAAACAGAAAACCAAAAAAGCAGTCCCTGACGCATCGCCAGATGGAGCAGCAGCGTAAAAAAGAGTTTAAGCAGAAGCTTCTGCTCATTGCCCGAGCCTCGGGCGCCGAAGACGGCTTCCGTTATATCACCCAGGAGGATGTAGACGCTATGTATGCTTTACGTTTCAGGTCTGTACGCATTGAGCCTGCCAGCAGCGATATTCCTTCCAGGCTGCTCAAAGAAATCCGGTATATGCTGGACAAATTCCTGGCCGACCATAAATTCAGGATCATAGAAGGAGGAGAGGAAGTGTCGTATAAAGATTACCTGGCGGCCGGGCGGGCCTTGGTCTACTATCTGACAATCGGTGAGAAGGGCAAATACCCTACTATTCTGCATGAGAAATTTGACCGGCTCATCGAGGCAGTTGACGAAGACCATAAGCCTACAGACATGATCTCTTATATAGGCGGACTGCTGTGCATGTACATTAGCCGTATCAACCGCCGTTTGTACTGGCTCGACCACCATATGGAATTTAAAGACGGACTCCTCTACGACTGCCTGTATATGCACACGGAAAACCCTGAAAAATTAAATGTTTCTGTCCGTAACGGACTGAGAACCGTCTACCGGGTAGGATGGACCTTTACCAGCCACGGCATGGAATGGTCTACCGTCAGAAAGGGCGATCTGTGCATCCCGACGGCATCGCCGGACCGTATGCTAGATGTCTACATACAATCTCATGCGCTGATCCGACTTAAAGAAAGAGTAGATTGCGAAGCGTCTTCTATGCTGCATTTCCATCTATTCTGGGCGCTTAAAGAGTTAAAGATAGAAAAGCTGGGCACGCAGTCGCTCATAGAGTTTCGTTTGTATCAGAAAAAAGTAGGCTACTTAGTCTTCGACCTGGCAGGCAATATCATGGTGATCAAAACCTTCTTATTCCTGACGATGGACGGCACACCCGAAGGGGACCACCTGCGGGAAAAATTAGGGCTACAGGCCATTGACAAGCGATACCTGGAAATAGACCGGCTCAGCACCTTTATCGGTTCGGATATCAAAGACAACCAGGAACTCAAAGAGCATTTTGAGCAGGCAGGCTGTACCGATTTGTTTAAGCTGGAAAGACAGGAATATAATGTAAAAAAAGGCATGAAGAAAGCAGGCACCATCGCCTCTTATCTAAAGCGGCCCGAGGAAACAGAAGCGTCGCTCATGTTAGCCTGACAAGTGGTTTCAACAAAAAATAACGTTTTTTCACCAGGATCATATTCGTGTAAGGAAAGGCAAGGCTTCCAGTAGATGCACCGGAAAATTAGGTAGATATTTGTCATAAAAGCGGAATGCCGCCCAGCGGAATGCTGATGACAGCTTCCTGTTTTTCAGACAAATACGCATGATTATTCCATGAAAAAAACAAGCTCATTGGGGCAGCCTGCCCTCTTGTTTGTTATGATCCTGACCCTGGCGTCGGCATGTCACCGCGGCATGATCTGTCCGGCCTTTCAGAGCAGCTTTATCTTCGACGACAGCGTCCGGACCGTTACCTTTTCCCTGTTCGGTCCGGACTCTTTGCCAAAACACTATATGGTAGACAAAGGTAAATACGGTGTTATTGAGCCGATAGGCAATGCACAAAAAAATCATACCATCAAATCCATCCAGATGGTCAATGTTTTTCCACCCAGCCTGCCCGTTAATGATTCCAGCCTGATGATCCCGCCAGCCGCTCCTGTCGACTCCCTGCGAAAACAATTGACCCAGGCGGGCAAGTAGCTTGCTAAGCAATGAGCTCTTCATTTTGTTTTCACCTTGATCAGAGCAACAATACACCCATGAAATCATTAGCTATATTGTTTTTGTGGTAAACAAGGATGGTACGCTAACAGAAGTAGCCACCCTGCGCGGAATCGGCGGAGGTTGCGACAAAATAGCCGAAGATGCTGTAAGAAGTTCACCGCCCTGGCAGCTGGGCTTGCTAAGAGGGCAACCTGTCAAAGATAAGAATGGTACTCCCCATTACTTTCAAATTCCAAACTTAGGTCGGAATGATTAAAAGCTTTACACGAAGATGCTATAAATATCTTATTCAAAAGTGCAGTAACTAAAATTATGTTAAACTAAATAACTTTGTTTACAACTCAGCAAAGTGGGAGATTGTACTGCTTTCAGGAGAGATATAGCTTCTGATGTTCTCATAATTTTAACGGGAAGATAGCCTGCTATTTAAAAATTGTTAGTTTTGTAGCCAAACACTACTGATCTCAGCCTGGCTATGAAAAAATTTCTGGACGATCACTTTCTGCTGCAAACCAAGACGGCACAGCAACTCTACCACGAGTTTGCCAAACCCCAGCCTATCATCGACTACCACTGCCACCTACCACCCAAGCAGATCGCTGAAAACAAAAAATTCAATTCCATTACAGAAGCCTGGCTCTATGGCGACCATTACAAGTGGCGTGCCATGCGTACCCACGGCGTAGACGAACGCTACTGCACCGGCGATGCCAGCGACTATGAGAAGTTTCTTAAATACGCCGAAACGGTGCCGTATACGCTGCGCAATCCGTTATACCACTGGACGCACTTAGAGCTTCAGCGGTATTTTAATATTGATTCGCTGCTCAATAAAGATACGGCAAAAGAAATCTATGAGGAATGCAACCGGCAGTTAGCCGAAGACCGGATGCGTTGCCGCAACATCCTGCGACAGATGCAGGTAGAAGTCGTCTGTACCACCGACGACCCTGCCGACCCGCTGGACTGCCATGCCAAGCTTAGGGAAGACGGTTATGAAATCCGGGTGCTGCCTACCTTCCGGGCAGACAAGGCGATGGCCGTAGACGACCCGGAAAGCTACAATGCGTACCTGCAAAAGTTAGCACATGCTTCCAACATCAGCATTGATCATTACCCCTCGCTGATAGAAGCCTTGCGCAAGCGGCACGCCTATTTTGTAGATGCAGGCTGCCGCCTTTCCGACCACGGGCTGGAGCAGATCCACGCCGAAGACTATACCGAGGCGGAAGCCAAGCTATGCTTCGACAAGATCAGGAACGGGCACCACCTCAGCCCCTTGGAAAAGCTCAAACTCAAGTCAGCCATACTGTACGATCTGGCGATCATGGACCATGAGGCAGGCTGGACGCAGCAATTCCACCTGGGCGCGCTGCGCAACAACAATTCCCGGCTGCTGCGTACCCTGGGACCGGATACGGGCTTCGACTCTATCGGAGACTTTGACATGGCACGCAGCATGTCCCGCTTCTTTGACCGGCTGGACACAACCAACCAGTTGGCACAAACGATTATTTATAACCTGAATCCCAGGGATAACTATCTTGTCGGTACGATGATCGGGAACTTCAACGACGGCTCCGTGGCAGGCAAAATGCAGATGGGCTCCGGCTGGTGGTTTCTGGACCAGCAGGAAGCTATGACCTGGCAGATCAACGCCTTGTCGAATCTGGGCTTACTCAGCCACTTTGTAGGCATGTTGACCGACTCGCGCAGCTTTCTGTCTTACCCGCGCCACGAGTATTTCAGAAGAATACTCTGCAACCTGCTGGGCAACGACGTAGAAAACGGCGAACTACCTGCCGATATGGATTTATTAGGGCAGATGGTCAAAAATATTTGTTATAACAATGCAAAAGAATATTTCCGGTTTGGGTGAGTGTTATGGTGTTAATGTATACCTTGAACAACACATAAATACTCAAACACTTTTCTCTATGAAGTAAAATGTATTGAACCACAAAGAACACGAAGAATGCACAGAGTGCACAAAGTTTTGGACTGCTACCCCTTCTTGTGAACTTTGTGTTAAACTTAGTGACCTTTGTGGTTAAAAAAATCACCTGTAAAGCACTCTAACACCTGAACACAATAAACACCATAACACCTATGCATAAAAAAATTGTCACCTTCGGCGAGATCATGTTGCGGCTGGCTACGCCCGGCTATTTGCGATTTATACAAGCCACAGCGTTTGAAGCCACTTACGGCGGCGGGGAAGCCAACGTAGCCGTTTCTTTAGCTAATTATGGTTTTGCTCCCCAGTTCGTCACCCGTCTGCCCAACAACGATCTGGGCAAAGCTGCTTTAGCCACGCTGCGAAAATACAACGTAGGCACCGACTTCATTGCCATCGGCGGCGACCGCCTGGGCATCTATTTCCTGGAATCGGGCGCAGTAAGCCGGGGTAGCAAGGTAGTGTACGACCGCGCCCATTCGGCCATTGCCGACATCCAGCCGGGCATGATCGATTGGGACAAGGCACTGGAGGGCGCCGAATGGTTTCACTGGACAGGCATCACGCCGGCCATTTCCCAAGGGGCAGCCGATGTCTGCCTGGAAGGCGTGAAAGCTGCCAACGACAAAGGCATCACCGTTTCCTGCGACCTGAACTACCGCAAAAACCTCTGGAAGTACGGCAAAAAGCCTGGCGACATCATGCCCGACCTGGTCGCAGGCTGCGATATTATCCTGGGCAATGAAGAAGATGCCGAAAAGGTATTTAATATCCACCCGGAAGGGCTGGACGTGACCAAAGGGCATGTGGAGGCGGCTGCTTATGAGTCGGTCTGCAAGCAACTGATGCAAAAGTTTTCCAGAGCCAAAAAGGTCATCATCACCCTGCGTGGTTCTATCAGCGCCAGCCACAATAGCTGGTCGGGCGTATTGTACAACGGCGATCAACTCTACGAAGCGCCTACCTACCAGATCACCCACATCGTAGACCGCGTAGGCGGCGGCGACAGCTTCATGGGTGGGCTGATCTACGGACTGCTCACCTACCCGGACGACGACCAGCAGGCGCTCAACTTTGCCGTAGCGGCTTCCTGCCTGAAACATACCATCGTGGGCGATGTGAACCTAGTTACGGTAGACGAAGTAGAAAAACTCATGAGCGGCGATGCTTCCGGCAGAGTTTCCCGGTAAATTGATGATTAAAAAATATTTTTTATGAAGAAATCCATAGCCATCTTATGTGGGGGAGGACCTGCACCGGGGATCAATACGGTGATCAGTGCACTGGCCAAAACATTTTTGAAAGACGATTACAGGGTCCTGGGCATCCATCATGGTTACAAAGGGCTGTTCTCTGCCGAGCCCGAGATCAAAGAGTTTGATTTCTTTCATGCCGACCGTATCTTCAGCCGGGGCGGCTCTACGCTGATCATGAGCCGCTACAAACCCAAAGATGAAGAGTTCAGCAAAGACTTCTTCGTAGCGTATAACGTCAAACTGCTGGTCACCATCGGGGGCGATGATACGGCTTCTACGGCCAACCGCCTGACCAAGTTCCTGGCCACACAGCAGGTAGAGGTAGCGCACATCCATGTGCCCAAAACCATAGACAACGACCTGCCGCTGCCCGACCGCAACCCTACCTTTGGCTTTCATTCGGCCAAAGATGAGGGCGTCAGGATCTGCAACGCCGTCTATGAAGATGCCCGCACCAGCGAAAACTGGTTTGTGGTTTCTACCATGGGACGCTCTGCCGGTCACTTAGCTTTCGGGATCGCTTCCGCCTGCCACTTTCCGATGATGATCATCCCGGAGATGTTTGACAAAACAGAAGTAACGCTGGAAAAAGTTACCCGCCTGATCATTTCCTCTATTGTCAAAAGGAGGCTGGAAGGCATCCGCTATGGGGTGGCGCTGGTGAGCGAAGGCGTGTTTCATTTTATGAATGAAGAGGAGATCAAAAACTCGGGCATCAACCTGACCTATGATGCACACGGGCATCCCGAACTGGGCAATGTGAGCAAGTCGCATATCTTCAACTACCTACTGCAAATGCGCCTTAAAGAACTAGACTTATCGATCAAGACCCGTCCGGTAGAGATTGGCTACGAACTGCGCTGCTGCCGCCCGATCGCCTTCGACCTGACGCTCTGTACGCTACTCGCCCTCGGTGTGAAGAAACTCTACGACCAGGGCATGAGCGGCTGTATTGTCAGTGCTAACTCAAAAGGAGATATTTCTCCGCTTTTTCTGGAAGATTTTGAAGACAACCAGGGCAAGATACCGCCCCGCCTGGTAGACATTCATTCAGACATTGCCCAGCTTACCTTCCAGAGTCTTTTTTTCCTTACCGAAGAAGATTATCCACAGGCTGAAAAATACCTCAGGCAACCGGAGGAGTATGATTTTAACAAAATATTGAATTGGTAGAGAAGACGGAAGACGGAAGACCGAAGTCGGAAGCAGGAGGATTGCATACTTGGGTCTTCCGTCTTCCAGCTTCGGTCTAACTAAATTGAACACATAAAACACTACGAAAAATGGCAAGATTTACACGCATACAAGTTGCTGTCAAGATGCAGGAAACCGGGATGGTGCCTGTTTTTTATCACAAAGATCCGGA
>JBBSNI010000097.1:0-15470 GCA_038232695.1 Cytophagales bacterium | reverse complement strand
GCATGGTGCCGGGGTAGGCAATTTCTACCTGAGACTTTACAAAGTTGGTCTGCCCGCTGACCGTCACCAGGTGTTCGCTGACACCCACGTTGCTTTGTTGCAGATCTTTGACGGAGTTGTAGAGAAAGATCTTGGTCTTGGCATAAGGCGCATACCCGATGATGTCGGTAATTCTCTCAAATTCCTTTTCCAGGTATTTGGCAGCGACCAGCGCATTTTCCTGACCGCCTTCATAAAAGTAAATATCGAAGTTGTCGGAACTGTAAAAACGCCAGTCGAAGTTTTTGTACTGGATACGGTTCTTGCCAAAGTGGTCTCTGGAGACCTGTGCAAGGCTTTGTTGCCAGCCTAACACAAGCAGCACGAAAGTCAGAAAGATAGTTTTTGGGTACATCTATGCATCAACAGGATTAAAAAAACAATAATAACGATTAATATCCACTTCTTCAGCCAGCGGCTTGCCGTGCAGGAGCAAATCAGCCAGGGTATAGGCAAAATACGGTGCCAGCGACACCCCTTTGGCGCCCAGTCCATTGAATATAGCCACGGACTTATGCTGCGGGTGTAAGCCTGCGAAAGGCCTTCTGTCGCGGGTTGCAGGACGGATGCCCGCCACCTGGTTTGTGATTTTATACTGTGTTTTGAGCAATATATTAAGTTTTTCTAAAAGATACGTACGCGCCTTATCAGTTATTTTCAAGCTCAGGTCATCATGATCGTAGGTCGAGCCTACTTTGCAATAGCTCCCGGCAGGCAAGATAAACACACCCCGGTTATAAATTATATCAAAAGGTTTTTCAGGAACCATTAGCAGCAGTTCGCCCTTGACGGGGGTGAACGGCAGCCAGTTAAAAAAAGGGTTGCCCGTAGCAGCCGCTCCTTCGCAGAATATAATTCCTTTGGCTGTCAATGCCCCATACTGCACCCCTTCCTGCCTGATGCTTACCTGTTGGTGATCAAAATTTTCTTCCCGGTAGCCATCCTGCGCCGCCAGAAAGGCACGGATATATGCCATAAAAGCCGGTATATCTACATAGCCTGAGCGCTTCAGCAAAAGCCCGCCGTAAGGGTCATGCACGGCATGTCCCTGAAAGTGCTCCTGCATTACATCCTGAACGAAAGAAGTAAAGGGGTTATTGCCGGATTTACCCATCCAATCGTTTTGTTCTTCTATACTCAAAAACGGACGGTAAATATTTTTTGGATACAAAAATTTGCCCCCGGTGACAGCCTCCGCATCAGCATAAAAGCTTTCCAGGAAAGGAAAAAGTTCATCCGCTTTCCAGGTCTTCACCATTTTTCTTCCGGTGACAGGATTATAAAGCCCTGCCGCTACCTGGGAAGCACTCTTCCGGGAAGCGATCTTTCCTGCCGGATGGTTGATCACGCACACGCGGCACCCGCGCCGGATAAGCGTATAAGCCAGTACAGAACCCGCCAGTCCTTGCCCTACTACGATGAAATCGTACATGGTTTGTGGTGTTAATGTGTTCAAGTGCGAATGTGTTAAGGTGCTAATGCGTTGTTGGATACTTTTGTACCTGAGCTGGGCGGCATTCCGCATTGAGTGCGCCCGGCGCCTGGTTGAATATTTAAAACACTCAACACTCAATATTCAATGCTCAAGGAAATCTAAACCTAATAAAAAAGCCAAAGCACACAACTCCTGATGTCAAGGCATCGTTTCATCTTACCTTTACACCTTTCTAATTTCTAACAAAAGTCGGGTATATGAGTTTATAAAACCAAAAAACATAGTGAGCCGACTCCGATACATTCCTAACCTTGTCACCCTTGCCAACCTGGTCAGCGGCTGTGTGGGCGTGGTCGCCGTAGCCAAAGGAGACACTGCCTTAGCAGCTTACATGATATGGCTTGCCGCCCTGTTTGATTTTTTGGATGGGCTTACCGCCCGCACCCTGAACGCTTATTCGTCTATCGGCGGAGAGCTCGACTCGCTGTCCGATATGGTCAGCTTTGGCTTGCTGCCCTCTTTTATTATGTATGCGCTGCTGGAAGAATCGCTTCCGCCTGCCTGGAACGGGCTGGCTTACGTCGCTTTCCTGGTGGCTGTGTGCTCGGCTGTTCGTCTGGCGATCTTTAATATAGATACCCGGCAGACGGAAAAATTCATAGGCTTGCCTACGCCTGCCAGTGCGCTGCTGATCAGCGCTTTGCCCCTGAGCAGCAGGAACTTTATGATAGAGCTACTGAACATTCCTACTTTCCTGATCATCATCGTGCTGCTGGACTCCTGGATGATGGTTTCCAATATCAGCCTGATGGCTTTCAAATTTAATAATTTCACCTGGACACAGAACAAACTCCGGTACATCTTTATCCTGGTTTCCCTGGTACTGGTCTTTGTATTGAATACCTTCGCTATTCCTGTTGTCATCATATTATATGTGATTTTGTCTGTCGTACAAAATTCACGGAAGAAAAGCCGCACCCACGCTTAGTTTCCTGCAAATTCCCTATTTTTGCGCTGCTCGTATACGCTAACCCAACGAACTATGATCTTTGAAGCGAAAATTAATATCATGCCCAAAAAAGAAATTCTGGACCCCCAGGGAAAAGCCGTCAGGCTGGGGCTGGGCAACCTGGGACTGAATAATATTGAGGAAGTACGCATTGGTAAACACATCACCATGCAGGTACAGGCAGATTCTGAGCAGGAAGCCGCCTCGGAAGTAGAAATGGCCTGCCAAAAGCTGCTGGCTAACATGATCATGGAAACCTATTCGTTTGACATAGAGCAGGTTCAGTAAATTGAAGATAGGGTATGAAGCTAAATGGTCCAACCACGGAGAAAACGGAGGTTCACCGCAGCGTTACACAGAGCATCTCCGTGTTCCTCTGTGGCAAAACCTCTGTGTACCTCTGTGGTAAAAAACAACAACCCACCGGTATGCAATAATCCTTTTCTTTCTTCGTACCATTGGTAACCCGGCCGGCTGTCTGCGTTATTACCATGCTATTTACCCAAAAGAAGAACGTTGTCATCATCCTTGTAGCGCTGATGCTATCCATGCAGGGGCGCTGTCTGGCACAGCAAGCATCAGTATTGGCTTCCGGCAATTGGTACAAAATAGCTATTACACAGCAAGGCATCTACCAAATCACCGGCAAAGCGATCAAAGCACAGGGCATCAATCTCACCCAGGTGCATCCCGAACAAATCCAACTGTACGGCTATGGCGGCGGCATGTTGCCCCAATCACTTGCCGAACCACGCTATAATGATCTGCCCGAAAATGCCATAGAAGTCGTGGGAGGAGAAGATGGAAAATTTGACGAACAGGACTATGTTCTCTTCTACGGGCAGCCGCCCGACCAGGCAGGCTATCGCAAGGAAGAAGACACCTATCAGTTTCAATACCAGAAAAATCTGTACAGCGATACGGCTTTTTACTTCCTGACTTTTGGTCAGGCAAAGGGAAAAAGAATGGCAGTGGCAGAAGATGTCGCGGCTTCTGACGTGCTGGCGGCCTACGACGACTATGCCGTCCATGAGTTAGATATGGCTAATGTACTCAAAGACAATGCCTCGGAGCCTGGCTCCGGGCGGGAGTGGTACGGAGAAACTGTTGATAATGGACAAAGCCTTTCGCTGGATTTTGCGTTGAACAACCTGTCTGAAAATGCAGACATCAATCTCCAGGTAGATGTATTGGGCAAATCGCTCACGCCTTCTGACTTTGAGGTAAGCCTGAACAAGCAGTCGCTGGGTAAGATCAGCGTCAGCACCATCACCGCGGGGACGTATAGCGACAAAGGAAGTGCCGCCAGTGGTCAGTTTACGCTCAACAGCCAGCAAGTACCGGCAGCAGACCAGCAGCTTACCGTCAGGCTGACGTATCGCGGCGGGAGCGATGCGGCTTACCTGAACCGGGTGTGGCTCACAGCGCCCCGCCTGCTGAAACTTTATGGGAACCAAACGTTCTTCCGAAGTCTGCAAAGCGTGCAGCAGCCTGCCACCAGGTTTCACATCCGGGAAAGCGGCGCCTCCAGGGTTTGGGATATCACCGATCCGCAAAACGTAAAGAACCAGTCTTTTGTTGAAAATAATGGCACGGTAGAGTTTGGCACGGCTACTGCCGGCCCGCTTAAAGAATTTGTCGTCTTCAACAACCAAAGCTTTTTGCAGCCGGAATGGCGCGGCGCGGTCGCCAACCAGGACATCAAAGCGGGCCCTGTACCGGATATGGTTATCGTTAGCTATCCCGGATTCGTGGCAGAAGCCGAACGCCTGGCGCAGTTCCGCCAACAACACGATCACTTGCAGGTGAGGGTAGTCACTACGCAGCAGGTATATAATGAGTTTTCTTCCGGCGCCCAGGACCTGACCGCTATCCGGAACTACATGAAGTATCTGTATGCGCAGGAAGCCGGCCGCCTGAAATACCTGCTGCTGTTTGGCAAAGGTTCTTACGACTACAAAAATCGCGTAGACAATAACACCAATTTTGTACCTATCTATGAGTCCAGAAACTCTACCCATCCTATCTACAGCTACGCTTCCGACGACTATTTCGGCTTTCTGGAAGATACGGAAGGCTATTGGGAAGAAAGTCAGTTGGGCGACCATACCCTGGAGATAGGCACAGGAAGGCTGCCGGTCAAAAACCTGGCAGAAGCCAAAGCGGTGGTAGATAAGCTGATCTATTATGGCACACGCCGGGAAACGCTGGGCAACTGGAGAAACCAGGTCTTGTTTGTGGCCGACGATGGCGACAACGACAAGCACCAGCGCGATGCCGAACGCCTGGCGCAGCCATTGGATACAGCTTTTGGCGCCTTTAACATAGAAAAAATTTATGTAGACGCTTACCCGCAGCAGCAGCGGCCCAATGGCGAGGTAGCTCCCAAAGTGAATGAGGCTATTCAGAACCATATCAAAAAAGGCGCCCTGATCGTCAACTATACCGGTCATGGCAGTGAAAAAGAATGGGCACACGAAAACATTCTGAACCTCAATATGATCAAAGGATGGAGCAATATAGACAAGCTTCCCTTTTTTGTGACAGCTACCTGTGAGTTCGGGCGGCACGACGCGCCGGAAGTGGTCTCCGGTGCCGAGCACCTGGTCTTAAACCCAAAAGGCGGCGCCATCGGTATGGTGACTACGGCACGTCCGGTGTTCTCCAACTCTAACTTTCTGCTCAACCGGGCTTTCTACCAGGAGGTTTTCCGGCAGGTCAACGGGCAGTATCAAACGTTGGGAGAGATATTTAAACATACTAAAAATAACGGGCTGAACGGACCCGTCAACCGCAACTTTTCCCTCTTAGGCGACCCTTCCATGACGTTGAGCTATCCGCAAGACCAGGTGGTGATGGACAGCCTGTGGGTTGTAGACACAAAAGGGGCGTTGATGCCAACGGATACTTTGAAAGCGATGGCACACGTCCAATTGAAGGGCAGTGTGATACAGCGGGGAAGCCAAACCGTGAACACCAGCTTCAACGGTACGCTATACCTGACCGTCTACGACAAACCCACCATTACAAAAACCCGGGGCAATGAGGAAACGGTCATGCAATTTGAGGAAAGAACCAGCGTTTTGCATAGAGGAAAAGCCCGCATCAGCCAGGGCCTTTTTACGTTGGAATTTATGATCCCCAAAAATATAGCTTACCAATACGGTAGCGGAAAGATCAGCGCCTACGCTGTAGCAGAAGAGACCAACCCGCACGATGCGCATGGAGCAACAGCCGCTATCCAGATCGGCGGTACGAGTGAAACGTTGCCTGTAGAACAGGATGTGCCTGAGATCCACTTGTTTATGGACGATACCACCTTCAGAAGCGGCGATGTTACGACGAGCAATCCTGTATTGATAGCGCACCTGAAAGATGAAAGCGGGATCAACATCAGCTACAACGGGCTGGGGCAGAACATTACGGCTACCCTGGAGAAGGAAGACGGGATGCGTACGGACTTTGTGCTGAATGACTTCTTCATGACCAATACCGGCAGCTACCAGGCCGGCACGGTCACCTACCCGCTGGAAAACCTCGAAGAGGGGCGATATACGTTGCGCCTGGAAGCCTGGGATCAGGTCAACCAGCAGCACGAAACCTCTATCGTCTTTCTGGTGCAGGCCAGGGAGCGTTTTGCAGTTTCCAGCTTTTATAATGTGCCCAATCCTTTTCAGGGACATACTTATTTCACCATTGACCACAATCGTCCGGGCGATCATTTGAAGGTTAGTATTAAGATATTAGATTTGCAGGGCCAATTGGTGCATAGTATAGAACAAGAGGCCACAGCAGCGGCTACCCGTCTCAGCGATATTTCCTGGGATGGCAGAGATGCTCATGGCAATATGCTCAGACCCGGCATCTACCTGGCGCGGCTGGTGATCCGGTCGCAGACGGATGGGGCACAAAAAGAGAAAGTACAGAAAATAATTGTCGTTAATTAATTATCTTTATAGCAATCAACATATTTCCATGCGAAACATCATCCAAGCTTTACTGATCCTGTCAGGCTTTTTCTGGATAAACAACGCCCTGGGGCAAAATAACACGCCCTCTCTGATCGGGGCAGATTCTTCCAAAAGAGCCATCACCACGGCCGTACCTTTTCTGGCCATTACCCCGGATGCCCGGTCCGGTGCCATGGGCGATGTAGGCGTAGCCATCTCCCCGGATGCCAACGCTACGTACTGGAACCCTGCCAAGCTGGCTTTTCTAGAATCTGACATAGGCTTTTCCCTGTCGCATACGCCCTGGCTGGGACAGATCGTCGACGACATGTCTATTTCCTACCTGAGCGGTTATAAAAAGATCAACAAGGAGCAGGCCATCGCCGTTTCTATGCGCTACTTCGACCTGGGCGACATTCAACTGACCAGTGCCACGGGTACGCAACTCAACCTGGTCAGTCCGCGGGAGCTGGCACTGTCGGCTACCTTTGCCATGCAGTTGGGCGAAAAGTTCAGCATGGGACTGACCGGCAGGTTCGTGCATTCCAACTTAATGGACGGCATTTCGGTCAGCGGGGGCGGTACCGGCCAGGCAGGCATCACCGGGGGCGCTGACATTGCTGCTTACTATACCTCGGATGTGGTGATGGGGGGCAATGATGCTAACCTGTCCTTTGGGGCTACCATCTCCAACATAGGCGCCAAGCTCACTTATTTCACCGATTCAACGGCCGACTTTATTCCTACCAACCTGCGTCTGGGCACCGCGTTTACAAACAACTTTGACCCATTTAATAAAGTAACGGTAGCCTTAGACCTGAACAAACTCCTGGTGCCTACGCCTAACAACGGTAAGAACAATGTTGGACTGCTTTCCGGCATGGCGCGGTCTTTTTCGGATGCGCCTGATGGCTTCAGCGAAGAACTACAAGAGGTCATGGTTTCCCTGGGGCTGGAATATTGGTACAACGACCTGTTTGCCGTCCGGGGCGGGTACTTCTACGAAAACAGGTATAAGGGAAACCGTAAGTTTATCACAGCAGGGCTGGGGCTGCGCTACCAGGTCTTTGGGGTAGATTTTGCTTACCTGTTTACCCAGGGGCGCAACAGTCCGCTACAAGAGACACTGCGGCTTACGCTGCACTTTAACTTCGATACCAAAATACAGGACTCTATCCGCGATACCCAGGAGCTTTGACCTGTAAAATGAGGCGGCAGGAAAATTTTCTTTACTTTCTACACATTCCACCAGTACGTCAGCTTTAGCACCAGCGCCCGGTTTCTGACCATAAAGGGGGCAGGGAAATAATTATCCGTATACACAATGAACAGATCGGAGGCTGGCTGGTAACGCCATTGCAGCCGGGTGTTCAGATTGATGTTGTCCTGCTGCTCATTGTACTGAAGAAATGCCGTCAGGAACAGTTTGTTGGTCATGGTCACATCCACCCTGGGGCCGATCAGCCAGAAGGTGGTCCTGGCCCAGGGTTCGGGCAGCAGGATGTTATTGTAGCTGCTACTCACCTTCAGGCTGACATAAGGCTGAAAACGATACCCCAACTCGGTCGTAATGTTCAGACGGGTGCCGCTGGCATAGTAGCCGCCATAGCGGGTAGAAAATGCATAGGTAAACAGGCTGTTGGGCTTGGATTCAAACTCAGTGCCCCAGGCATTCCAGCGATGTCGGCTCATCAGTAGCAGGGAATCCTTACCGGAGTTGGTCGGGTCGAAGGGCTGCAAAAGCTGTACATAGTCATGGGCGATCCAGGCGGTGAACGTACTCTGGCTGCGAAACACGAAGTTGTAAGCCAAAAAACTAGTATTATCCGTTTGCCTGAAAGATTCATTGAAAAAGTAAGCGGATTGAATATACGGTCCATGACTCAGGATAGCGCCTTTGTCCGGAAAAAAGCGGTATTGTATCTCAGGATTGAGTTTGATATAGCCCCGGCGCGGCACAAAACCCACCTCGGCGGTGTAGTTCCGCCCTACATATTCGTACTGCCCACTCACAGTCCACCTGCGGCTGGCATATTGCAGGTTAGCCGCCTGTACCCAATCATGCCCCGTACTGCCCGGACTGAATGATTTGAGCAACAGGGCTTTGCCCGTCCACAGGTTGTTGGCCGAAGCCAGGTTATATTCCATGCCAATGTTCCGGTTATAACGCGAGTAACGTGGGTCAGCGTCGGCAGCAGGTGGGAAATTCAGGGATTCTTTATTGATCAGCAGCAAACCAATGTTGGAGCGGGCAAAGACCTGCCGTTGCAGGGAGGCGACGGCAAAGTTCTGCGCAGGCAGCCCCGTACTCTTTTCTTTGCCCGTCTGCATATCCATCACCCCGATACGCCAGTTTTTGCTCAGCTTACCGCTCAGGCGGGCACCAAAACGGATAGGTACGCCCAGCCCGATGCGGCGGGAGAAGAAGGGGCGGATCGTCTCATAGCCGAAGTTGGCAAACAGATCGCCGTTCTCTAAAAAGAACTGCCGCCTTTCCGGAAAGAACAGCTCAAACCGGTCCAGGTTGGTCACCTGCCGGTCTACCTCTACCTGCGAAAAATCCGGGTTGACCGTCAGGTCCAGGTTCAGGGAGGAAGTGATAGCCACCTTGGCATCTACCCCGGCATCGCCGTGATAGTCATTGGATTTGTTATGCTCCTGATCCCGCGTCAGCCCGCCCAACACATAGGGAATGACAGAAATATTAGAGCCCACGGCCGGGGGCGGCTCATCCCATACCAGCGTGCCGGTATACGCCAGCGAAGCCGTAGGGAACTGCCGGGGCACCGGCGCCCAGGCTGATTTTTCGTAACCCGCTTTGATAGCAAGCCTGCTAAAGTTAATGCCCCAGCGGGTAATACCTTTTTTGTAACGAATGGTTTTGAAAGGAATGGCAGCCTCAAAAGTCCATCGGTCTTCCTCATTTTTCACCACCGATACCCATTTGTTGTCCCAGCTTAGGTTGACCTTGCCGCCTTCGTACATCAAGCCGTCCCACTGCGCACCCGCGGCGTTGGCTCCAAAAGTGAACCCGTTGGTCTGGTCATCAAAAGGGTCCATGAACAGCAAAAAGTTGTCGTTCTTACCAAAGGAAAAATCCCTCCGCAAAGACTCAACCACATAATCGCCGGGCGTATGGTAGCAGATGGCCAAGAGGTACAGGTTGTGATCGTCGTAGCTCATGCGGACTTCCGTGCGCACCCTGGCATCGCTGGTATCCATGGGTAGCACCATGTAAAAATCGGTCGCTACTTCGGCTTCCTGCCAGGCGGCATCCTCCGGCGAGCCATCTATCTTGACAGGCGCAGGCGCTTTTTGTATGTGTAGTTGATAGGATGCATTCTTTTTTTGCGCCAGCAGCGGAAGGCTCACCAGCAAAAGGTTGAACAGCAGTACAGTAATTCTCACAATAAACTCAGGTTGGTTGTATCAGGTAACTGCTGCCAAAAGTAGCTTTTATTGCAAGGAATTCATCAAAAGCAGGGTGATATTTTTGAATAACAAGCTACGAACTGCGAATCAGTTTGTACGTCCAAAAGCATCTCTTCAATCCCGGTCGAGCATCCATACTCATTTTTTCAATCCCTCCACTTCCTCCGGGAATTTTCTGATCGTCCCTTGCAGGCGGGGGTAGGTTTCAAAAACGTCCCCGTTGCCGGTGGCCCTGGGGTCTTGTGTGCGCATCAGGTAGCCGCCCAACTGCGTTCTGAGCGCAAGCAGTGCTTGCTGTGAGGCGGCACTATCCGCAAGGTTGAACAGGCAGCCCGGGTCTTTCTGAATGTCGTACAGTTCTTCGCCAGGTCTTTTGTCTACCGCCCAGTGAAAATACCGGCTGTATTGAGGATTTTCTCTTTCCCGGATCACAAAGTTTTCGGCGGCATCATCAATATCATGGTAAGCCGTATGGTTTTTTTCCAGTTGACCTTTTTCATCAAACTTTTGCGGGGCGCCTGCCGGCCAGCGGTCCGGTTTGAAATTCCTGATGTACAGATATTGAGAAGTGCGGATAGCCCGCTGGGGGTAGCCTTCATTATTCCAGCGCGAAGAAGAATGCCTTTCCCTGGAAGCATACACCGCCGTACGCACACTGTCTTTCCTGCCCGGCGGCTTGCCTTCTAAAATATTCAGCAGACTTATGCCTTCCAGCCTGTATGCCGCCGGATAGGCAGCGCCTGCTACATCCAGGAAAGTAGCACTCAGGTCTATCAGGCTTACCAACTCATCAGATTGGCGTCCTGCTCCGATCTTATTGCCCCAGCGGACAGCCAGTGGCACATGGATGCCGTATTCATAGGTATTAGCTTTGGCACGGGGAAAGGGCATCCCATTATCGGAGGTCACTACGATCAGGGTATTGTCTAACTGACCGCTTTTTTCCAGCAGATCAATGGCTTTGCTCAGTTGGGCATCAAACCATTGGATTTCATAGCCATAGTCCAGTATGTCGCTTCTTACTTCTTCTACGTCCGGCAGGAAGGGGGGCACTTTTACTTTGTCCACAGACATGCCCGAAGCTTTGCCGATGCCTTGTTTGTATGTCCGGTGCGGCTCATGGGTGCCCAGCCAGAAAAAGAAGGGTTTGCCATTGGGCTTGGCCGACAAAAACTTTCCAAAGTTGGCGGCATAATCCGTATCAGAGATGCCTTCCGGCGCTTTCAGCGTGTTTCCGGTAAAGGCCGTGCCCGCTGGATTGCGTGTTCTGCCCGATGCCTCATAATCGCCAGGTCCCCACCCCTTACCGGTGTACCCGACAAAGTAGCCTGCCTTTTCCAGCAAATCCGGAAAAACGATATACCGCTGGGGAAAGCTGCTGGCGTGCGTACCGGCCTCTGCCAACTGCCAGCAGTTCAGCCCGGTGAGCAGCGCAGCACGGGATGGACTACACCCCGGAGAAGCCACAAAAGCCTGGTTAAATAAAATGCCTTCGCGGGCTACCCTGTCAAAAGCAGGCGTCTGAATAGCCGCATAACCATAAGCCGAGGCATGAGGGTACGACTGATCGTCGGAAATGACCAGCAGTATGTTAGGCTTTTGCCCATAAAGAGGACTGTTCTTTTGCTGTGCATACGCATCCACTTTACCCAAAAGCAAAACCAGGCCAACACAGCACAGTAAAGCAGTCCCATCCTTCCAAAATCGTATCTTCATATATCCATTTCTATATTTTATCAACAATCAATCCCTCAATCCCTCAATCCCTCAATTCTCCGCAGACCCTTGCATTTGCTCTACCAGCCTTCGGGCGGCTCTTGAATCATAATCCCTGTCCTGAGGATCATCACTAATAATGGATTTGATAGCGGAAAGCGCCGGTCTGGCATCCTGCAAGTCCATGTTTTCCAGCACATTCAGTGCCTGTACCCGTGCCATCAGGTTGTCGCTTTTTAAGGCTTTTTTCAGCGCAGCCAATGCCTTTTCTTTTTCGCCCAAAGTGTACAAGGCTTCGGCGGCGGCAATGCGGACGGCTACTTCAGTATCTTGTAGCAGAGGCATCAGGGCTTTTTGTGCTGTTGTAGCTTTATCCTTTAAAATAGTACAGCCGGTAGCAGCCCAGTAGCGCACGGCGGCGTGTTTGTCCTCTAATCGCCTGATGATTTCATCCAAATTTTTGGTATCTCCCGCGGAAGCTATTTCGGCGGTTTGCATCACGCGCTCCAAAGGGTAGGGGCCGCTTCTGGCGTATTGGTAGAGGGTGTTTTTTTTAGAAATGTCCAGCATCATCGCTTCCGGCAAAAAGCCTACATCTTTCACCTGAAGCTGCCATTGCCTGTTGGCTTCCCGCATACGTTGCAACACCGCCTGATAGTCAGCCTCGGCGGCCAGGTTGTGGATGTTGTGTGGGTCGGCTGCCACATCGTACAGCTCTTCGGCGGGCTTGGTCTGCCAGAAGGCCGACTGTACTTCGTTCAACTCGCCGTTGCGGTAAGCCTGCTCCCAGGAGGGCATGGAAGGCGCTCTCCACAGGTATTCCAGGTATTGCGCGTAAATCTTGTGCGGCATGTAGTTGCGGGTATACCGGTACTTTTTGTCCCGCACCGAGCGCGACATGTCAATACGCTCATCCATCCTTCCCCGGAAGGCAAAAGCATAGTCGGCGGGCTTCGTTTGTTGTTTACCCAAAAAAGCGCCGCCCTGCATGTAGCCCGGCACCGGAATGCTAGCCAGGCTCAACACGGTAGGCGCAAAATCTACAAAAGAAACGAGCCGGTCGGTACGGCTGCCAGGCTGCCCGGAGGCCAGCGACTGGTACATCTCAGGAAAGCGGATGATGAGCGGTATGTGCAGCCCCGACTCGTACATAAACCGCTTGCTTCTGCCCAGGACGCCGCCGTGGTCGCTGTAGTAGAAAACAATGGTGCTGTCTGCCAGCCCCGCGGCTTCCAGTTCTTGGAGAAGCTCGCCTACCTGAGTGTCCATCGTTTCTATTTTATCGTAGTACTGGGCCCAATCGTGTTTCATCTCCGGCGTACGCGGATGATAGGGTGGGATAGGCACTTTCTCCGGGTTGTGGTGCAAACTGTCGGTGGGGATAGACTTGTGGATAGAACTCTCATGCGACACCCCTAAGTTGAACACGGCAAAAAAGGGCTGACCGGGCTTGCGGTTCTTATACGTCGCCTGGTTGCTGGACTCGTCCCAGGCCTCGGGCTGATCGGTGGTGTTGTAATCTTTCTTGGCGTTGTTGGTGGTGTAATACCCTGCCTCCCGCAGATACCGGGGAAAAAACTTGATCATCTCGGGAATAGGGTAGGTGCTGCGCATGTTCAGGGTGCCCATCGCTATTGGGTACACGCCCGTGATCAGCGTAGAGCGGGAAGGGGCGCATACGGGTGCGGCAGCAAACGCATTTTCGTACAGCACCCCTTCCGTAGCGAACTGGTCCAACACCGGGGTGGTCGCAAAGGTGTCGCCGTAAGCGCCCAGGAAAGGGCTGTTGTCTTCGCTGACGATCCACAAGATGTTGGGTTGTACGGGCTGCTGCGCCTTGCTTTCTGAAAAAAAGGTGAGCAGGAGGGCAAAAATGCAAAGCTTCAAAGGAGTCATGGTTGATCAGGTTGTGGTGTAAAAATGCTTTTAGGATGAATGACAGTAGCATGATACAAATTTAGCTGGCAAACCGCAAAATAAATTGTCATAGGCTGATCATAGAGCTATCTTTTCTTCTAAATCCTGCCTGGCTCGCGCCAACAACTGATGTCGGATTGCAAACGCATCGGCGCCCGATCCGAAGGAGCAATAGTTTTTCGGAGGCGCCAAGCTTTCGGAATACAGTATTGCAAAAATTGCATAATAACGCAAATAAATTAAACAAAACATATTACTTGTTGTTTTTGCTTGATTCTATTACGAAGTTTATATATGTTTGCATAGTAAAAATTAATTTTATATTATAAAATTAAAATGATGATACGCCTATCCTTACTACTTATCTTACTGGGGTGGAATGCTTCAGCTTGGGCTCAAAACCAAACCATCAAAGGCAAAGTGACCGACCTTTCCGAAGGAACGCCTTTGCCCGGTGTGAGCATACTGGTCAAAGGCAAGGCTACGGGTACGGTCACCGATGTGGAGGGTATGTATAGCCTGACCGTTCCAACCGGGGCTGAGGTATTGGTATTTTCTTCCATAGGGTACGAAACCTGGGAGGAAACCATCAACAACCGCAGTACCATTGACATCAGGCTGGCACCCGACATTCAATCACTTTCCGAAATTGTGGTGGTAGGTTATGGAACGCAGAAGAAAAGCGATGTGACGGGCGCACTCGTATCTGCCCCCCTGGAAGCTTTCCAGGAAGCGCCTAACACGAATATCTTACAGTCGCTGAGCGGGTCGGTGCCGGGCATCAACATCAGCCAGGTAGCGACCGCCGGAGAGGAACCCAACATCCAGGTCCGGGGGCAGTCCAGCATCAACGGCAACCAGAACCCGCTGATCGTCCTGGACGGCGTCTACTACCGGGGACGTGTAGCGGACATCAATCCCAAGGACATTGCCTCCATCGACATCCTCAAAGACGCCAGCAGCAAAGCCATCTACGGGGCGCAGGCTGCCAACGGCGTCGTACTGATCACCACCAAAAGCGGAAGATCGGCACAGCAACCTGTTATCAGCTATACAGGTTCCTACACGACCCAGTCGCCGGCCAATGAACTCACTCCCCTGGGCCGGGCCGGTTATCTGAAAGGCGTACGCGACGTAGACTGGGAAAACGGCTACCTGCCTCCTGATCATATACAGGAAAATCCTGACTGGACGATTGATAACAACACGGGCTTGTTTCCCCCGCTGCTGGAAGGCTTTGCCAACGGTACGGACTATAGTTGGTACGACGAAGTTACCGACCCTGGCTATATCACCGACCACCAACTCAGTGTGCGGGGAAGCACCGACAAAACCTCTTACTTCCTCTCCGGCGGGTACACTGACCAAAAAGGATGGATTTTGAATGACAATTACAGCCGGATCACGGCCCGCATCAATGTGGATACAGAAATTGCCGAGTGGCTGACGGTCGGTGCCAACACTTTTGGTTCGTTCTCGGATTATTCGGGAGAAAGTCCAAGCCTGGGCGTCATCCCGCAGATGAGTCCGTTGGCGGCACCCCGCGATGAGAATGGAGAACTGATCATCAATCCATTAGGAGACAACCGCCTGAACCCCTTTTTGCAAAGCGCTTCCGATGATAAAGATGTAAGAAATAACCTGTCCGGCATCTTCTTCGCCCAGGTGCGCATTCCGCAGGTCAAAGGGATTAGCTACCGGCTGAACTTCAGCAACAACTACCGATGGGATGCGCTGGGCAATTCCAGTCCGTATGATGCCGGGCAGTCAGGCCGGGCGATCAAGATCAACCGGGCGACTTACGACATCCTGGTAGACAATATCGTAACATACAACCGGGATCTGGGCGAAGATCATGGACTGAACCTGACGCTGCTGTACGGATTCAATAGGATCAGTTTTGATGAAAACCGGGCGGAAGGAACGAACTTTTCTAACCTGGCGCTGCCGTACAACAGTTTGGAACAAGCCG
>JBBSNI010000096.1:0-15668 GCA_038232695.1 Cytophagales bacterium | reverse complement strand
TTTACTACATTTACACTTTGGCAGCCGCCGTGGCCCGGTGAGGGCATTCTATATTGTTTTGCATTCAATTAGTATAGCCTTTACTGCCTTCTTTTGCAAATCTATCAACTATCTTATCCTTACTTTTAATACACTACCGATTTTTGATATTTGACCAAGCTTCTTGTATTTCTTTTCTCCTTTCTTCATAATTGGCATTTTCAGCATCTCTATGGACAAATAATACATCGCATGGATAGTACTCCGTGGCTCTTTTTATGCGATCTTCTAAAGCTTTAGGAGGGACTTTCAGCCGGGAAAGGTTTGCAAATACTGCTTGTATCAAAACATCAGGAAAATGCTGTCGCAGAACCCAACTAATAATAGGTATCAATACTTCATCTGACGATCCGTCTGCTAATAAAGTATAATTTATTTCAGCATTCATTCTCAAAATAATAGATGTAACTGTTTACCGACATCCTCCCGGTCAATAACTCTTTTTTGGTGTTTCCTGGAACCATTCAATGGAATTAAAGAAGTGTCTTTTCGTGTTTCAACTGGATTTAAATAGAAAAGTAATTTTCCCAGAGACACAGGTTTCATTTCAGGATCAACTTTTGTGCGCCAGGTATCTTGAAGCGGACTAAATACAGCTTTTTTAAAAAGCTTTCCTTCTTTGTTCTTATCTTCTTTCAGCTCTGCCATCAATAGACTGTCTTCTGGAACCTGTTGAACTACAGCAGGAGAATGAGTATTGATAATCACCTGGCGTAATGGGTTGTCTTCACCTATAGGCCGGGTTGTATCCATGGCAATGTCTTGTAATAGTGTTATAATAGACTCAATTTTTTCCGGATGAATTCCATTGTCAGGTTCTTCCAGACAAATTACTCCACCGGATTTCGAGTCTAATTCTAATACTGCTAATCCTAAAAACCGTAATGTGCCGTCGGACAATGCTCTTGCTGGTAGCAGGGTGCCCTCTTTTGTACGAAGCATGAGTGTAAGCAACTCTCTTTTATCATCCCTGTCAACGCTGATATTATCTACTCCTTCTACTAACTCAGAAAGACGGTTAGCAAGCATTTGAAAAACATTCGGTTTTTCGTTTTCTAAACTCAAACGATATAAAGTAGCTGACAGATGAGAACCGTCAGAGCCCAACTTAGCATTGGTAATCATATGAAATTCATCAGATTTACGCAGTGCCGTAGGTTCTAGCTGGAGCATTTGCCAGGATTGCATCTCGTTTTTTACGATCAAAGCGGTAGGGTTTTCCAAGGCATTTGCCGTAGAGAGTACTGTCTTTGGCAACTGGCTTGCTTTTCTGCCTGTAGGTCTACCGCTACTGCCCCCGTCTTGATGAAAGTTGATTTTTCTGTCTTCACCTTCACCCTCTGTAGAAATAAACGGCACCTTGGTACTGCGTCTGCCTTGAATAACAGACTCTTTCCATTTTCTTTCTTGACTTTTTATTTCTTTCTTATTGGAATGATAATTTATATTTTGATACGCTTCCCTTTGAGTAATAGGAGTAAGTTCCTCTCTAACAATTTCCAATAATCCTTGAGTGGGCAGTTGGGCAGCGCTCCGCTCATCTTTTCTGTAAGCTAAAGTTAGTTCGTATTTTAAAGTGGTAATAGTAGCATCAGCAATTTGTCCAAGATCATCTACGCCAGTCTTAGGGATGATCATTTCAACCTCAAATGACATTTGGTCAGCATATTGATCTCCTACTCTGTGAAACAAATCACGAATGTCTGAATTTTTTTGCCCTTCGCTACGAATAGACTTAGCGGCATCAATCAGTGTTTTGTGTGTTAAATCACTTAGGAAATGAATGGCGTCAAAAAGATTTGATTTACCTACTGCATTGGTGCCTGCAATGCAGGTAAAAGCGCCAAAACAAATATCAGTATTGACTAAATTTTTGAATCCATGTATTTTTAATCTTGTTATCATCTGCCATTGAATATCTAATGGTTAAAGCGAATGCTGATCTAAGGGTTAATCTAAAAATTTTTTCTATCCCAATCAACGCTCAACGAAAAAACCAGCAATTAAGTAAAGTAGCGTTAGCGGGGAGGCTGTGGGAAAGGTTTTCCCTGAGTATCAATGGCAGGTTGCCTGCCGGGTCGCTTCCACCAGCGGCGCAGCTTCCGGTAGAAGAAGACCAGGAAGACCAGCAGCAGGATCACCAGCACTGCTGCCAGCGGCCAGACAAAGATAGACAGGGCGGAAAGCCCTACCGAAGCAGCCGTTTCGGTAGCAGCCACCACCGGGTTGCCCAGTCCGCCGGTAGTGGCGGTAGAAGCTAGGCGGGTTTTGGTGTTTACGCCTTTGATCAGACCTGCCGTGCCGCCGCCTGCGATGATGGCCAGCGCCCAGCGCCATAGCGGGTCTATGTCTACAATGGTAGAAGCCATCACGGCGGTGCCGGCAAGGGTAGCGCCGGGCAGGGCTACGGTGTCCAGCAGGTTATCCAGCCAGGGAATGAAATAAGCCAATATCTCCAGTAGCGTAGCTACGCCAAAGACTACCATGGCCAGGTCGGTGCTTACCCAGGTCCAGTTTTCGTTGAGCGGCACTACGTCAAAGCGATGGGCGACACTCAGGGCAAGCAGGGGAAGAAACACCCGGAACCCTACCGAGGCGGCAAGTCCTAATCCCAGAAAGATGCTGGCGATGATAGCGATCATATGTTTTACTTTGTACCTGATCTACGACTTGCCGAAGCCTTTGATAATCCTGCCCGCTGAAACTCTATCCAGTTCAGATTGATCAGATCGCCGTTGGGTTCATCCGGTTTGGTAAACACAAAGTATAAGTCGTGTACACCACCGACCGGTTTGACAGTCGCACTTACTTTCGTCCTTTTTTTCCAGTCGCCGGTAGCTTTATAGGCAGCGGTGCTTACCAGCAACCCATCGGGAGCGTCTATGTGTACCTCGATGGCAGCATTGCGTTCGCGTGAGGAAAGCTCGTAGGTAAGAGCTGCCACATCTTTCAGGTCTATCTGGCGGAACATGATATAGGAACCATGAGAGGCGCTGCCTACAGCCGCACCCGCATCCAAAGGATACACCTGCACATTGTACAGAGAGTCAGCATCTTCGGCCTGTACCTGCGGGTTGCGCAGGGTCAGTATTTCCGTATGCTTGAGCGGTCCGATCACTTGTCCGCCCCCGTCGGTATAGGAAGCGACGAGAAGATAAGTGCCTGGCTCCCGTTTTTTGCGATGGTTTTTCAGGGCAATGGAGCCTTTGTCAGGCAGGTTGGCTACGGTCTGCTGCTCTTCTGCCAGCGTCAGGATATAACTGACCATCGCCGAGGCTTCGGCTTCCGAGAGTTGCGGATGGGCGCTCATGGCATGTTCGCCCCAGACGCCCCCGCCACCCTGGATGATCTTCTGGGCAAGCGATGTTACCGGGCGGCTTTGCCCGTAACGGTGCGCAATTTGCAAAAAAGAAGGCCCTACCGTCTGCTGGTCGAGCATATGGCAGGCTTTACAGTCGCTTTTCGCCATTAGTTCTTTTCCCTGGTGTGTGGCAACGCCTGTATTGCTTTGATGCCCTACGAGCAAGCCCGGAATATCTTTGCCCTGCGGCAGGTAGTGGAGCGCAATGTCCAGCCGTGTGGTATCAATAGTCCCGTCTTCGGCGTCTTGTACGGCTACCTGGTAATCAAAGGTTTCCTGATCCCAGTAAAAGGTGCGGTTCTGTGCAGTTCTGATGCTTATCTGCGGCAAAGTATTGCCCACGCCGATCCCTACCTGTGAGGTGGCCTGCTGCCCGGCAGGATCTGTCACGGTGAGCGTTGCCTGGTACGTGCCGGGCTCGTCAAAGGTATGGCTTACCTCCGGACTGTCGCTTTTTAGCTTCTTTCCGGCAACCTCCCAGGTATACGTCAGTTCATCGTCTGTATCATTGTCATAAGAGCGGTTGCCCGACAGCTTGACGGTGAGCGGAGCCGCACCCAAAGTGTCGCTGGTACTGGCAATAGCGACCGGCGGACGGTTGTTCGGGTTAAAAGTGATCTTGACCAGGCTAGCATCAGGGTTGTTTTTGCCGTAGTTTTCGCCATACTCAAGCATATACAGCGCGCCTTCCGGTCCAAACTGCATATCAACCGGCCGGTCGATCTGGGTATGAGTCATGAAGGGCTCCATGCGTTGGAAGTTGCCCTGCTCGTCCATAAAAACCGCCATCACCCAGTCGCGCATCCAGTCAAAGACGAACAAAGCCCCATCGTAGTAAGCCGGAAATTTAGTCTCGGAGTCCAAATTAGGATCGAAGTGATACACAGGTCCTGCCATCGCAGAGCGACCACCCTTGCCTAATATCGGAAATTCTTCAGACACGTTGTAAGGATACCAGATCATCGCTTTTTGCGCAGGCGGCAGTTCCCGTGCCCCGGTGTTATGAGGCGACGCATTGACAGGCGACGCTATCTTAAACGTATCGCCTACCTGTCCGGTAGCAAAGTCATAATCCAGGTAAGGCTTGCTGTCGCCCACAAAGTACGGCCAGCCGTAGAATCCTGGCTTCTTGGCCTGGTTGATCTCATCGTAGCCCCGCGGTCCCTGCACACCGTCCACACCAGAGTCCGGCCCGATCTCGCCCCAGTAGACGTACCCTGTCACGGTATCTACCGACATGCGGTAAGGGTTGCGGCAACCCATCACATAGATTTCCGGGCGGCTCTGCGAATCGCCCCAGGCAAAAAGATTGCCTTCGGGAATGGTGTAGCTGCCATCCGCTTGCGGGGTAATGCGGAGTATCTTGCCGCGCAAGTCGTTGGTATTGCCCGATGAGCGTTGCGCATCATACACCAGCCGCCCTTCGCGTTCATCAATCGGGGCGAAGCCGTCTGAGGCAAAAGGCGTGGTGTTGTCGCCTACCGAGATAAACAGGTTGCCCCGGGCATCAAACTGAAGGGAGCCGCCGGTATGGGCACTGCTTTCCAACTCTATAGGGATTTCCAGCAATACTCTTTCCGTCGCATAGTCCAGGCTGTCTGCGCCCAGCGTAAAGCGGGAGACCTGCTGGCGCAATTTGCCCTCTTTGGGCGTGTAGAAAACATAGACGTAGTTGTTTTGCATAAAATCAGGGTCCAGGGTAATGCCCAGCAGCCCGTTGCCCTGCTCCGGGTTGACGGCAAAGGTGTTGATCTGTTTGACGGTTTGGGTAGCCGGATCGTAGCGGCGCAGGGCGCCTGTGCGGTCTACGAAGAAAACGCGCCCGTCCTGGGCAACCGCTAGCTCCATCGGCTCGTTCAGCCCTTCAGTGAAAACGGTACGTGCAAAGCGGTTTTCTTCGGGTTCTTTTGGGTAAGCTGTTTTCTTGTAGTAAGGATTAACCTCCGCGCGGTCGGATGTTTTCTCAGATTGGCAGCCAGCTACACCCGCAAAGGTGAGCAGCATCACAGCTATTTTGCAATAATTAGCGTACATAGAAATAAGGAGTCGGTTGTTCTTAATGTTTGTGTGTATATAACCCGTTAAAGTATTGAAAACTATTTTCTTTTTAAAATTTTATGCATAAAAGCGCGATAAACTATTTCAGGGAAATGCTTTCAAAACATAAAAAGATGCGTATGTCTATAGGCAGATATGTAGGAATGGCTGTTCTGGCGTGGGGTAGTTTGCCTTATACAGGCATCGCGCAAGCTGTTAAAGACGAAGTAGAAACTGCCATTACTGCTCCTGATATGCCTGAAAAGGCCATGAAGCTTCTTGCCTTGCTGGAAGATGCCGGTAAAGCCCGTTTCTATCACGAAAGGGATGGTCAAAAAACCAGTTATGAGTGCAAGCTCAAATGGCAGGGCCATACGTACAGCGTTGAATTTTATGAAGATGGTTCGCTCATGGACATCGAAAAGCTCATGAAATACCGTGCCCTTCCGCGCCAGGTCAGACACTCTATCAAAGCCTATCTGCATGAGGGGCATCAGAGAGCCAAAGTAAAGAAAGTACAGCAGCAGTTTTCGGCAGAAGATTCGGACGAAACCGACGAAGAAGTGTTACAAGCATTTCTAAAAAAAGAGCATGACGACCTGACCATTCGCTACGAACTGGAAGTAGCGATCAGAAAAGGAAATGAGGTGGGTACGTATGAAATGCTGTTTGACCATACAGGAAAATTTCTGCGCAAACGCAAGATCGTTCGCCGGTCGCTGGATAATATACTTTATTGACAGCTATGCACCTAAAGATCACAACGGCAGTCGGGCAGGATTACCTGTCGGTGATGCGGGGCTTTGACCGCAGCCTTTTTGAGAAGCTCAGCCCGCCTTTTCCACCCGTCAAGCTGCTTCTTTTTGAAGGTTCCAAAAAAGGAGATACCGTCTCGCTGGAACTCAACTTCTTCCTGTTCCGCCAACGCTGGACGAGCCTGATCATAGAAGACAAGCTCACCGACCAGGAGTTTTACTTTATAGACGAAGGCACTACGTTGCCCTTCTTCCTGCGCACCTGGAAGCACCGGCACCGCATCCAAAAAGACGGTACACACGCCAGGATCATAGACGACATTCACTTCACCACGCCTTTCCTCCTGCTGGACTACCTGCTGTACCCGGTGATGTGGCTACAGTTTATGTACCGCAAGCCTGTGTATAAAAAGGTGTTTCGTAAGAACTGAAGCGTTGAAGGGCTGAATGATTAATCCTTAAACATTCCACTTCAAATGAGTGCTATATGAAATATACGCAAGCTCCAATATTTGGAACATAAGCTCTTCAGTCTTTCAGTTCTTCAAGTTTTTGAAACCTAACCCTGTCTTTAAAACATAAATTCTTTAGTTTTGCGCCATGATCATTGGGTTGCTCAAAGAAAAAAACGACGCCAGGGTAAGTTTGAACCCGGAGACCGTTGCTAAACTAACCAAACCAAACCAAATTCTCGTAGAGCAAGGCGCTGGCCTTGCCGCATTCCATACCGACCAGGAATATACGGACGCCGGTGCGCAAGTGGTAGCCCGCGACACCTTGCTGAGCCAAGCCAACATGATCATACAGATCAGGCCGCCTGCCGAAGAGGTACTACAGCAGCTATCGCCCGGCACGGTGGTGATTTCTTCCTTTCAGCCTTATATGGGTCCGGCTATCGCCGAAGGTTTGAGCCATTATCCGCTGACTTTCCTGAGCATAGACATGCTGCCGCGCACCACGCTGGCGCAGGACAAAGACGTGCTTTCTTCTATGGCCTCCATTGCGGGCTACCGGGCAGTGCTGGAAGCGGCCATGTATCTGCCCCGTTATTTTCCGATGCTGACTACCGCCGCAGGCAGCATCCCGCCGGCCAAAGTGCTGGTGCTGGGCGTAGGCGTGGCCGGTTTGCAGGCCATCGCTACGGCTAAGCGGCTGGGCGCTGTGGTAGAAGCTTTTGACACGCGCCTGGCGGTGAAAGAAGAAGTGCGCAGCCTGGGCGCCAAGTTTGTAGAGGTAGAAGGCGCCAAAGATGAAAAAACAGCGGGCGGCTATGCCGTGGAGCAAACCGAAGAATACAAACAGCGCCAGCAGGCGTTGATCCACGAAAAAGCCCGGAAAGCCGATGTCATCATCACGACGGCTTTGCTTCGGGGAAAGAAATCGCCCATTCTGGTGACCCGCGAAATAGTGGAAGCCATGAAGCCGGGCAGTGTGATCATGGACTTAGCGGCTGCCGGGGGCGGCAATTGCGAACTTACCCAGGAGGGAGAAATCGTCAGCCACCAGGGCGTTACCATCGTAGGTGATCCTGTGCTGGAAGCTAAAATGCCGATGCACGCCAGCCAGCTATATGCCCGGAATATTTTCAACTTTCTGAAAGTATTGCTCAAAGAAGACGGAAGCCTGCACTTAGATTTTGATAACCCGCTGATCGGCTTTACTTGTATTGTCCATGAGGGGGAAGTGCGTTATGGAAAGACGCCCACGTAAATGCAGGAGCCTGTATGGGTTATTTGAAATACTATCCGTTTTCATATAACAAAAAACCTCTTACCTTTAACCTATGGATACCGCGACCAAACACCGCTTCACCGTAGACGACCTATACCTGATGGTCGACCATGGGATACTTCCTGTGGAACAACGCATTGAGTTAATCAACGGTGAAATCATTGATATGAGTCCTATCAACCTTCCCCATGCCAGTTCGGTAACTAAGCTGGATCGCTTTTTTAACAGACACCTTTCCCAAGACGAATATATCATTCGGGTACAGAACCCCATACTGCTATCCGACCATTCGCTTCCGGAGCCCGACCTGGTCATTGCGTATTACCGAGACGCGCTGTTAGAGAATGAGCATCCGCAGCCTCAGGACACAGTCATTTTGATTGAGGTATCCGATTCTTCCTATCGTTATGATCGAAATGTGAAGGCACCGCTCTACGCCAGAGAAGGCATTGCGGTGTACTGGATCGTAAATCTCAATGAACAACAGGTGGAGATATACACGCATCCGGGGGAAGACGAATATATGCAAGTACAAATTTACCGGGAGGCTTTTGAAGTCTTTGGTGCGACCATGACCCCGGACGACATTTTTCCTAAAAAATGATTTAACACATCTATGCTACATTTTATCAGCGAAAACCTTTTGATGATCTATATCCTGGTGTTTGCCATCTTTCTGGGGATGGAAATCATCTCCAAAGTGCCTACCGTGCTGCATACACCGCTCATGTCGGGCGCCAATGCCGTCAGTGGGGTGGTTATTATTGGTGCTATCTTGCTCATCAGGCAGGCGGCTTCTGATGATTACTTCGTGCTGCTCCTGGGTTTTCTGGGCATTGCCCTTGCCAGCATCAACGTGGTAGGTGGCTACGCCGTGACCGACAGGATGCTGGATATGTTCAGGAACAAGAAAAAAAGACCGGCTAAGTAACTTTATTAGGAGTTACGCATAACTATTTAAATTTAAGGTGAATTCGACGAAAGTTTATTTTATGCAAAAACTGTCACTTGCTGCTTGTCAAACCATTGTCTTCAAGCCAGACGGGCTTCTACCGCATCGGCGGTCCAATTTTTTCATTCGATAAAAAAGTAGACCGCGGCGGCGGACCGTAAAAAATCTTGTGGTTCCCCACCGGGAAAAGTTTGAAAGTGCACCGGCACCCCGCCGCGTCCCGGTCGGGCATGACCACGGTGGATCGCTAGCGCTCAAACAGCAAACTTTCCCCCTAAACAGTTTAACCGTATTTCACATCGAACTCACATTATATTTAGAAACAAAGAGAATAGGCGGCTCATAGGGCTATTGCGGATAAAAGAAAGATGATTGTGTAACTCCTGTTTATATAGCGTAGCTAAAAATTATTCAAACCGCAGCGACTCGATCGGGTCAAGCCGGGAGGCTTTGAAAGCCGGATAGTAGCCAGAAAAGATACCGACAGCGACACAGATGAGCAGGGCGGAGAACATCCAGACCCAGGGAACGATAAACTGATCTACCTCCATAAAGGTAGCGACCACATTGCCAATGGCGACGCCTAGCACAATACCCACCAGTCCACCCAACTGGCAGATCACTATCGCCTCGATGAGAAACTGCTGGCGGATGCGGGCAGGCGTAGCCCCCAGCGCCTTACGCACCCCAATCTCCCGCGTCCGGTCCGTCACCGAGACCATCATGATGTTCATCAGCGCAACGGAAGCGCCTAACAGGGTGATCAGTCCGATGGTGAAGCCGCCGATGCGCAGGTAGCCGGTGATCTCGCCTAACTGCTCGCTGAGCGACTTTTTCTGATCAATCTCGAAGGACAACTCTCCGCCCAAGGGGTCTTGCCGGACGATGCGCATCACGCTGGTCGCCTCGCCCATCGCAGCTTCCATATCGCCTACGTCGCGCAGCAGTACGTTGATCGTATATTGCAGTTCGTTGCGGCTGCCTGCGGCAAGCTGACGGGCTTTCTCCAGCGGTACGAGTACCTGCTGGTCGGCATTGCCGCCACCGCCCACGGCGCCCATCTCTTCCATGATGCCAACCACTTTGAAGATGCTACCATACAGGTTGATCTCTTTGTCCAGAGGGTTTTCGTTGGCATCAAACAGGGAATTGATAATTTCATGACCTATAATAGCTACGTTGGTGCCGTTTTCCAGGTCAAAAGAGGTAAAGTTGCGTCCGCTTTCCAGCCCGTAGCCTTCCGTCACGATGTAGTTATCGTCTGCGCCATAGAGCCGGATATTCGGATTCGTTTTTTTGGATTTATACTTGATCTCGGCATTGCCCGTGACCCGCGTATTGACGGATATTTGCGAAGGAAAATCATATTTTCGCTGAAAATCCCGTACATTACTGTAGCGGATCGGGGGGTAATTCTTCTCGCTGCGCCCCTGCCGGTTGCTGTTGCCCTGTGTACGTTTTTTCTGTATAGTAAAGGAATTGACACCCAGGCTGGCAAAACTGTCATTGACAGAAGCCTGTATGCTGTCGATAGCCGTAAGAATACCTACCAAAGCGGTGATGCCTATGGCAATGATAAGTGCCGTCAGGATGGTCCGGAGCTTGTTTTCCCAGATGGCTTTAAAGCTTTCTTCTATATTATTGAACAGGTTCATGGATTTTGCTACTTATGTAAGACAAGGTGTATAAGTGCAAATTTAATATTTTATAGGAAACAGAATTTTTTAATAGCTTCCGTCTTTGTAATATATGGGAGTCCCTGAGTTTTCGGGCAATAATTTATTTCCTTCGTCATTGTATAATTAAAAAAAGAAACGGGTTATGCTGAGGTTTATCACAACGCTTATTTTTTCTGCTGCACTGGTCATACAGTCGCTGGCTTCTTCCCTGCTCATTCCTATGGATAAGACGCAGACCAACCACCTGAAAGCTTACGGGATTGCTTACTGGTTGTTGCAAAACCAGGAAACCGTAGATTGGCTGCTCAACTACCGGGGCGGCAGCTTTATGATTGATTACTCCCAAAAGCTTGAAAACGAATGCATCATCCGCGGTGTGAGCTACGAGGTGATCTCCGATGCGCAAGCCAACCAGATCATCAGCGTGATTGCCAGCCCCTCGTCCAACCAGGACTTGATGAAGCTGGAAAAGGAACCCAAGATTGCGGTGTATTCTCCCAAAACGGCGCAGCCCTGGGACGATGCCGTCACCCTTGCATTAACCTATGCTGAAATTCCTTACGATGTGGTCTTCGACGATGAAGTGATGTATGGCAAACTGCCGGGCTACGACTGGCTGCACCTGCACCATGAGGACTTTACGGGGCAATACGGGAAGTTTTACAGGATTTACCGCAACGCCCCCTGGTACATTGCCAAACAAAGGGAATACGAAGAAACTGCCCGCAAACATGGTTTTAGCAAAGTATCCGATCTAAAGCTGGCTGTTGCTCAGAAGATCCGTGATTTTGTAGCAGGCGGCGGTTTTATGTTTGCCATGTGTTCTGCCACCGATACCTACGACATTGCCCTGGCAGCCGATGGCACAGATATCTGTGAGGCTATGTACGATGGCGACCCTGCTGACCCTCAAGCGCAGCAAAAGCTGGACTTTAGCAAAACCTTTGCCTTTCAGAATTTCCAATTAGTGCGCAACCCCTGGGAGTACGAATATTCCAACATAGATGTAGACCCGGCTTCCCGTGGGCTGAGCCAGCAAAACGATTACTTTACCCTGTTCGAGTTTTCTGCCAAGTGGGACCCCGTGCCGACCATGCTTACCCAAAACCACGAGCGGCTGGTCAAAGGATTTATGGGGCAAACGACTGCTTTCAAAAAGCAATTGATCCGTCCGGATGTGCTGGTGCTGGGAGAGAATAAAGCGGTAGGAGAAGCCAAGTACCTGCACGGCGAGTTCGGCAAGGGCTTCTGGACCTTCTACGGCGGCCACGACCCGGAAGATTACCAGCACCGCGTCGGCGAGGCTCCTACTGATCTGAACCTGCATCCGAACTCACCGGGCTACCGGCTCATTCTGAACAACATACTGTTTCCGGCAGCTAAGAAGAAAAAGCAGAAGACGTAATAGGTATTGGGGTTTTGCTTTTTGCTTACAAGAGCTTGACGACGGCAATGATAATACCGGTAATAGCAATTCCGGTAGAGACGACCCAGATAACCAGACTTTGAAACTTATCAGACATTCTTTCTGATAATCTGGTAATTTCATTTCTCAAAGCTTCAATGTCAGCACGGGTAGCCTTGCTCAAAGCTTCAATGTCAGCACGGGTAGCCTTGCTCAAAGCTTCAATGTCAGCACGGGTAGCCTTGCTCAAAGTTTCAATGTCAGCACGGGTAGCCTTGCTCAAAGCTTCAATATCACCTTTTGTAGCGTTCTGCTGGCTTTCATCCTTAATGATGGTTTTCATACCTTCCACTACATCATTAAGCTGTTCTTCTGTAAATTCATGACTTTTGAATGCTTCGTAAAACCTAAATATTTTTGTATCCATATTTTAAATTTTCGCAAATAATACACATTTCCTAGAAAATAAGCAAAAAAGTATTCAATACGGCACATACACCATATACTTGTTCTCAAAAAAGGCTTCCTCAAAATAGTCAGCGATGGGATAAAGGGCGTAGTTGAGTTTCACTTCCCTGAGTTCTTCTTTCAGATCGCCGCCTTTCAGGCAGAGCAAGCCGTTGTAGAGGTCATGTTGCGAACGGGGATGGATACGCCCCTGTACCCATTGATGCAGCGACTGCAAACGGGCTACGGCGCGCGTCACTATAAAATCAAATTGTCCTTTTACCTGTTCCGCCCTTGTCTGCGTCGCTGTTACGTTCTGTAGCCCCAAATCCTGGGCGACAGCCTGCACCACCTTGATCTTTTTTCCAATAGAATCTACCAGGTAAAATTGCGTCTCAGGAAAAAGGATTGCCAGTGGAATACCCGGAAAGCCGCCGCCTGTGCCTACGTCCAGCACACGGGTGTTTGCTTTGAAGGTGATCAGCTTGGCAATGCTCAGGGAATGAAGCACATGGTGCAGATACAAATGATCCAGGTCTTTCCGGGAGACCACATTGATCTTGGCATTCCAGTCGGCATAGAGCGGGTACAACTGCTGCAATTGATGTTGCTGCCGGGCAGAAAGACCGGGAAAATACGTCTCGATCTTATGAAGCTGGGTTTGTGCGATGTCTGGTAACATAAGTGGGAAGCAGGAAGTCCGAAGTGGTACCCCACCGGGACGGAAGAGAGCTTCCGTCTTCCCGCTTCCGACTTCTGTATTTTTTCTACATATGCTCTTTCTTATTTTTCACCAGGTCGTACATCAGCTCGCGGGCGCGGTGCAATTGCGCTTTGACCGTCCCCAGGGGCGCGTCCAGTTCCTGGGCAATTTCTTCGTACGAATACTCATCAAAATAGCGCAGCCTGACGAGCCGCTGGTATTTGGAAGGCAGCTTGGTGACAAAAGCCCTGACCAATTCTATTTTCTGGCTGTTGATCGCTTCTTCCTGTGGGTTAAGTTGGTTGTCTTCCACATCAATGTTCACTGCATCGCCGTTGTCGTCTTTAAAGGAAGTGTTCAGGCTGAGCGTTTCGAGCTTTTTCTTGCGGATAAAGTCAATAGAATTATTCGTAGCAATCCTGAAGAGCCAGGTGCTGAACGTATAGTCTTTTTTAAAACGGTGCAGGCTTTTAAAAGCTTTGGCAAAAGCCTCGATGGTCAGGTCTTCGGCATCGTCTACATTGCGCACCATTTTGAGCACCATATGATACACCGGCTTCTTATAACGGCGCATCAGTTCGGCGTAAGCCTGCTCGTCATTGTGCTGGGTAGCTTCGTCGATGAGCTTAAAATCCTCTAAGGCTTTTTTGGAAAACTGTTTTTTTAATTCCATCGGGTATTTTTGGTAGAGAGTGCATGGGTGCCTATGACCACATAGTAAATAACGTATAAAACGTCCAATATTGGCAGCAGCATCAGATTCATAGGGTCATTCAATTTTCTGCCTGCCGTTCGGAATACCACAAAAAGCAAGCCCCAACGTAGTAGAAAACCTCCGGTAGCTAAGTAACGTTCATTTTCTCCGGCCAATAAGACCGGAAAACACAACCAAAACACGACAGCGGACAAAGAAAGCAAGCCTAACCACCATTGGTCCTTTCTTTTGTAGTATTTCCCTACGCTCAGGTGCCTGACTTTTTGTCGGTACAGATCCTGCCAGCTTTGTTTGGGGACAGAATGTACTATCGTATTTTTATGCATACACACCCGCGTATTGTGCAGATTGGCATGGCGGTTTACATACAGATCGTCGTCGCCGCCAACCACCTGCTGAATGCGGCAGAAGCCTTTCTTTTTCAGAAAAAAAGACTTCCGGTACGCCAGGTTGCGCCCTACGCCCATATAAGGACGCCCCGCCAGGGCAGCCGCCATGTACAAAAAGCCGGTGTGCAGCGTCTCAAAGCGGATAAAATGATTGAGCAGCCCCTTGCCTTTCAGATACGGTGAGTAGCCCAGCACAAACTCCGTAGGTTCTTCCAGGGGGGCAGCCATCCCGGTGAGCCAGTGATCGCTTTCGGGAAGGCAGTCGGCGTCGGTGAGGATCAGCCTGTCGTGGCGGGCGGCTTTGATGCCCATCGTCAGGGCAAACTTCTTGCTTTGCACATGCTTAGGGCGGTGTTTGATCCAGACGGTTCTGAGATTATCATGCTGCTGCTGCTCCTGTTGCAGAAACTCCAGCGTACCATCGGTGGAAACATCATCTACGACGATAATTTCAAAGTTCTTGTAACGTTGCCCGTATAGCAAAGGCAGCAGGACGGCCAGGTTATGTTTCTCGTTATGCGCGCAAATGATCACCGACACGGCGGGCGGCATCGTTTCATTTCTTGGCATATAAAGGTCTTCCGGCTCCCGGTGGGCGCTCAGTTTGAGACACAGGTAAATGTACACCGCTATCTGGTAACTTAATGCGCCCAAAAGGCACCACCCTATCATATTGAAGAACATACCGGTGAGAGGCTTAGACAGGCAAATGTATAAAAATACGGCTTGATGCCGCACCAATTTCGCCTGATTCTTACATGATAGTGCTCAAAAGGAATGATGTATAGGTTGATTGTGTTAAAATAACAACTGAGTTGCTCACAATCATGCTGAATTTTTGTTATATTTTCAGAAGATAAAACTTACTTGCCAGTGGTTTCCTTAGATTTCTTCATTGCCGCCATCATTGTATTGTTTGTACAATACCTGGTGGTCTTTCTGTTTATCAAATTAGGCGCCCGCTGGTCGCCCCGCCATCCGGTGAGCTATTATGCCGGTGCTGCGCTGGTAGGTACGGTAGGTTTTAGCCTGATCTTCAGCATTTTGAAGTGGTATTTTGGCTATACCTTTGTGAGCTTCCACTATGAGTTTGCCCGCAACTGCCTGGGGCTGGCGATGTTTCTGATGATCGGCAAAATCTATGGCTTGATGCCTGTAGAATTTATGGTCAAGCATTTGGAGAGATAGCTCAACGGCATTGCCATAAAATGAAAAAAGCATCCCAAACGTCTTCGGAATGCTTTTTTATGAGTGACCTCGATAGGATTCAAACCTATAACCTTCTGATCCGTAGTCAGATGCTCTATTCAATTGAGCTACGAGGCCGTGGTTTTATGGCTTGCTTAGGCCGGATTTCATCCTGAATCTTTTCTTTTTGTGGTGAAATTAGTGTTTCTTTTTTATCTTACACTGTTCCATCACGTTCAGTACCAGCATCACAAAAGTTGGCTTAAA
>JBBSNI010000095.1:0-15683 GCA_038232695.1 Cytophagales bacterium | reverse complement strand
GGTTCGAAAATCAGGAATAAGCGTCTGGCGCGCCTGCCGGACATCATACCTATCAAATATTTTATTGTCGTTGAAAGTCAGCAGTCCGCCCGCGACCAACACGACAGGAGCCGCTACCGTTTTGTAAAGCGTTGTGTGGGTCCAACCTTCTTTTGCCGGGTAAGCAGCCACGCTGTCATGGCTGGCAGGCACGGAATATTGCGCCACACCCGGGAAGCTTGTCAGGCAGCAAAATACCAGCACGATGAACTTCTCTTTGGGCAAGAATATATACATGAATAGTGACTGTTATCTATGGTAAAGATGAAAATAAGGATTGGGAACTTAGGAAAGCTATTTGATAGCTTTCCCGGATCGTGAACCCTTTTTTAATCTTCACCTTGTTCTTTGCCCGGTAACTCGCACTCACAATCACTTTGATTGTCCTGATAGTCCCCTTGTTGATCTATTTCTACTTCTTCTTTCAACAGATTTCCGTCGCTGCTAATATATGCTTTGGTTTCCAGGCTATCCAACATAAATACCGCCACATAATTACTGCTATCCGTACACCATAGTGCAGGCGTCACCTTGGGATATTGCTGTGCAAAAGTACTAGCAACCAGTGCAGGAATACTATCGCTGGATACAGTGGGGCAGGGAAGATCTGGCTGTTCATTGTCTTGGTTCTTTTTAAAAAGATGTAGTTCTTCTAATTGGGAGCACGATGCGATTATCAACAACAACATGCTTAGTGATAAGATCTTTTTCATGGTTTTATGCGGTTTGAGTAAATTATTAATACAAATGAAAGGTTCAATTCTGTAGACAATCTGGAAAAACTGGCATCATGCAAATTTTATTTTTATAGATAGTAAGCCTATAAGTTTGTTTCTTCACCAGCACGCAACTATTTCATGAATGGTTGGCTGTCCATAAAAAAAAGTGCCGACCAACCATTTTCGAAATCACAGCGTGTAGACTTAAGAAAGATGCTCACAAGATTGTGTCAGAAGAAGGAGAAGCACTATACCACCTGCTAGATTCCTGCCAGAAAGGGAATGCACGTAGTCAAGACCGGCTATACAAGACGTACTATGGTTATGCGATGGGTATCTGTTTGAGGTATGCTCAAAGTAGAGAAGAAGCAGTAGAGATACTCAATGATGGCTTTGTAAAAATTTTTACCAAACTTCAGCATTACACTCCAGGTTTATCCTTCAAAGGCTGGCTCCGCAAGATCATGATCCATACAGCCATCGATCATTTTCGCCAGCAGGCAAAGCACAGCTATAACGTAGAAATTTCTTTTGCCAGCCAGTATGTTGCCGAAAGCGCTTCTGCGCTTGACCAACTGTCAGAAAAGGAAATTCTGGAAGCTATCCAGTCATTGCCTCCTTCTTATCGTATCGTATTCAATTTATTTGTAATAGAAGGTTATAAACACGAAGAAATCGCCCGGCAGTTGGATATTGGGGTAGGTACCTCCAAATCCAATCTGGCCATTGCCCGTACTAAATTACAAAAGATGCTGGCCGGTAGAAAAATTATAAAGCTTGAAAATAAAGATGGATGATCAACACTTTGACAAATCAATCAGGAACAAATTAGAAAACTACGAAGACCCTGAATTTGACCCTACTGCTCTGGCGGATCTTCGTTACCGCATGGCGGTAACTACCGTTTCACCCTGGTATGTGCAGTATCGCACGGAGCTTTTGGTGGTATCTGCATTGCTGTTGTTCACACTCTTTAATGTGTTTTGGGAAGCACATACTGATGAAAAGCGTGATCAGTCATTCTTAAACATGATGGATTCTCTCAACATGAGCCAGCATACTATTACTCGCCTGCAATCACAGTTGGCTGAAATCTCTGCGCAGGCATCAGAAAAAAATATGGCTGAAGCAACAACCCTATCACCTGCTGTTGATAAGAATGAGATCAGCGAATTGTATGATCAGTTGCAGCAAGAAGCGGACAAACATCATATGCGTTTTGAAGTTTATGTAAGCAAACTGGCTGAGATAGTGGAGTCGGGAACACGTGTATTTGCCTCACCGACTAAATCAACATCAGGATACCTCTTATTGGTAGAACGCCTTGAGGTACGCTCTCCATTTTCTCTCACCCCCAATAGCTTTTACCTTAATTTAGTTGATGATAGCACACTGTTCCATCTGGAAAAGATCAACGCAACAGTAAAAAGGGAGAAAACCAAAGGTAAACATTTGTCAGCAGCCACCGTGCGGGAGCTCAACAAGCATTTCAGCAGAGGCATCGGCATTCGCCTGGGACCCGTCGCTGGTCTTTCAGGCATCAAATACCAACAAAGACCATGGGCTGCCAACCTGGCGGGAGGATTGCTTGCCGACTGGATTCTGTCTCCTTCACTTAGCCTGGAAACCGGAGCGCTTTATACCTTCCGGGAATATAACAGGGAAGATGCCTTGGTGAGGCAGTTCAACAAGCTGCCCGGCGTTGATGAAAGTCTGGGTAAACTGGCAAAAGCAGATATCAGCTCCCGTATGTTACAGTTTCCTGTCAATGCAAAGCTTTACTTTCCGCTTTTCCGCCAGACTGAGGGGATCGTAAGCGGTGGTTACAGCTGGTTGCTTTATTTGCGGCAAGACCTGGAATACAGCTATCATATGAGTAATAGCTCTGGAGACGATGAACTCCTGAGTCTGAAGTCTTCTTTTGAACAGTCTAAACCTCGTTTTTATCCGAGTATGTTAAACTTCGCCTTAGGCACAAGTACTTTGTTAAAAAACAATGCCCGTTTGGAAGTCTCCTTGTATTATCAGTATGGATTAGGAAAAACCGGCATCGAACAGGTGAAAGCTTCTACTTTGGGATTGCGTACTGCCTACTGGTTTACGGTAAGGTGACAAATTTTCAGTTTGAATATTTAACTATTTTACTAAGGATTTATACTTTATGAATACAAAGTATTTATTTAGCAGTACAACCAACCTTTTATGTCTTGGCAATCGTGCTGTTGATGAAAAGTAGTTATTAACCTAACATCGTAAAGCTTATGAAAAAGTTATTCTTTTTAAATTATGTAATGTTTTTTGCCCTGATAGTAAATGCACAGGATATTCAGGATGAAAGCAAAAATGCTAATAATAGCCTTGGTACTCTGGCTAAAGGATTGTATCATCATCTGTCATTCTCAGCAACGGGTGGCACGCCTTCATTAAGTTTAGATGCTCTGAAAGCTGCTTCTTTCAAAGAAATAGGCAATGTTTCTATTGGGGAGCTAAATTTGTCTTACCGCATCAACAACCAATTTTCTGTAGGAGTAAGCTGGATGGCAGCACTAGGGAATTGTAACAGTGGTTATTATACTGAAGGCAATCAGTTTGTTGCATTTGTTGCCGATGAGAACGACGACCACAAGGATGGGCATCATGATGGAGACGATGATGAGATTGACGAAGAAGACGACGGCTGCGACGATGAACTGGGTAATGTGATGGGAACGGTTACATTTAAGTTTCCCGAAGGTGTTCCGTTTTTTGTGCAGGCAGCCGGTGGCTACTCACTCAATTACAATGCTCCTGCCTACAGCGCGATGGTAGGCTATTACCATAAAATAGTCGCAGGACTGGGCATCGTAGGGGGCGTTAGGTTTAGCGATGTACTGCACCAGCTACCGGCTGATGGTGTCCGTTTGGCTACCACCAGTGGTATCAAGGCCGAAATAGGATTGAACTGGAATTTTTAAGCAGTATCATTTCATGTTTTTCTCGCCTAATGAAAAGGTAGGCCAAAAGCTACCTTTTTTTCTAGGAAAACTAATTTTCATGTGTATGGTCGATGCATTCTAACCAATCCAAATTTGCTACAGAATTGCGTTGTATTGTTGTGCTCAAAATGAAAATATGCCTGTTCAATTCGCCTTGTTGTCTTTGAAGACGTACAGAAAAAGGCTACATTATGCTGGCAATAAAGGCACTGCACTATGAAAATTCTGCTGATTGAAGATGACCAAGCACTCTCGGAGGCCATCCTTACTTTTCTGCTGAAGGAAGACTATATCTGCGAAACGGCTGCTAATTTCCTGGCTGCTGAAGAGAAAATCAGGCTCTACCAATACGATTGTATTCTGGTAGATATCACCCTGCCTGATGGCAATGGGCTGGATATTATCCGGGAGCTGAAAAAACATCACGCACTGGCAGGGGTGATCATCATTTCTGCTAAAAACGCCCTGGACGATAAAATCACTGGTTTAGACATTGGGGCTGATGACTACCTGGCCAAGCCTTTCCATTTATCTGAACTGAACGCCCGCATCAAATCCCTGGTAAGAAGACAGCAATTCCAGGGAAATAATGAAATTACTTTCAAGGAGATACAGGTTTTCACAGATAGCAAGAAAGTGACAGTGCATGGCCATAACATAGAGCTGACGCCTAAGGAATATCAATTACTATTATACTTTTTAGCCAATGTAAAGAGAGTAATTTCTAAAGATGCCCTTGCTGAACACCTCTGGGGCGATTATATGGATACGGCGGATTCTTACGATTTCATCTACTCTCAGGTCAAAAACCTGAGGAAGAAACTGAACCAATACAGTACGAATGTATACCTCCACGCTGTCTATGGGATAGGCTATAAATTTGTAAAAGATTGAAGCTACTTACCAAAATCAACCGCTACTTTGCCTTGTATGCCTCCCTGGTATTTCTGTTGGGTGGCATAGTCTTTTACTTTATCCTAAAAGGAATCATCCGGGAAGAAACCTCAGAGGTACTGATCTTTGAGCGTGATCACACCCTGCAACAGATAAATGCTTCTCCGGGGACTATCCACTATGATTCCAGCATGGAAAAAATGATCATTCCTATAGAGGGTCCTCTAAGGGCAGATACTTTCAAAGATACACTGATCGCAGAGTTGGACGATACGGAAGAGCTTATCCCCTACCGCCAGCTCACCAGTTACCGAAACATCAAAGGACAAAACTATCAACTAATCCTGCGGGAGTCTTTACTGGAAGAGGAAGATATGATTTTCGCGGTATTTATCTCGCTGCTACTCATCTTTGGGGCTGTCCTGTTGGGTTTGCTGCTTGTCAATCGCTGGCTCTCCCGGCGTATCTGGCAATCTTTTTACGAAAATCTAGAACAGCTCAGAGGATTCGATGTAATACAAAAACAAACCATCAAAGCTGTTGATTCGGATATTGCCGAGTTCAACGAACTGAACGGTGCACTTTTAAAGATGACCGGCAAGATAGAGGCTGACTATCAAAACCTGAAAGAGTTCACCGAGAATGCTTCTCACGAAATACAGACTCCGCTGGCCGTGATCAGAACCAACCTGGAGCTCTTGATGAATGAGTTACAGGAAGAAACCTCTTTTCAGATCATCTCCAAAATAGACCGGGCAGCCCAGCAGGTCACCAGGATCAACCAAACTTTGCTGCTGCTCTCCAAGATTGAAAACCAACAGTTCAACACCCAGAAACCGGTAAGTCTGAAAGAAAGGCTACTGACTTGTCTGGAGAATTTTCAGGAACTGGCAGCAGCACGTCAATTGACTATCAAAACCAATGTGTATCATTACGACCAGAAATTATCACTTAATCCAACGTTGATTGATATTCTATGCAATAACCTGGTCAGTAATGCCATCAAGCACAATGTAGAAGGTGGATGGATGCATATTTATTTGGACCACCAGCGACTGGAAATCAGCAACGCTGGCCTCCCTTTGACACATCCGCCTGAAAAACTTTTTGAACGGTTCAAAAAGGAAAATGTAGGTAACGAATCTCCCGGGCTGGGACTGGCACTGGTACAAAAAATCTGTGATACGTACCAATGGAGATTGATTTATCGCTACGATAAAGAGAAACATATACTTCAAATAAATTTTTGAGCATATGTCATATATCCAGAAAGTCTACAGAATCAGGAGGTATACTTGTGTAGTAATTAAATTTTTTACTCTTAAAATTAAACAAGATGAACTACAAAGCATTAATGATCGCAATGACTGCCACGGCAGGAGTATCTTTTACCGCCTGTAATGCACAGAGTATCAAAGAAGCAGACGTGCCCCAGGCGGTGATGAGCCAGTTTCAACAAAAGTTTCCTGATGCCAAAAAGGTGGAGTGGAGCAAAGAATCTGCTACCGAAATAGAAGCGGAGTTTAAAATGAATGGCGAGGAAATGTCGGCCAACTTCAGCAACACCGGCGAGTGGCTGGAGACAGAAACCGAGATCAAAGAAAAAGACTTACCCGAAGCGGTAAAAAACACCCTCAAATCTCAGTTTGCCGGTTATGATATAGAAGAAAGCGAGCAAGTGTCTACTCCCGAACAAAGCGAGGCTTATGAAGTTGAGTTGGAAAAAGGAGAAACCACGCTGGATGTCATGTTGGATCAATCAGGCAAAGTCATCAAGCAGACAACTTCCGAAGAGGAAGACAAAGAAGATAATGATGGAAGATAAAAGATAATGCGCAAGCAGCTTGGAGTATGCCAAGCTGCTTACTTAACTATTTACTTTCAGCCGATGGACTTTCTATTTTTTAAATACCCGTAAATGAGGCCTGATAACAGGATGAGTCCTAAAAAAATACCGCCCAACACATCGGTGAGCCAATGGTCGCCAAGGTATACGCGGGAGAAGGGAATACTGAAATGAAATGTATCATCATCCGCTATTTGTTCAACGTTAGCAGAAACAAACTTAAATTACAAAAACATGTATCCTTCTATCTATAGTATGATTGCCGGAACAGGAAGTTACATCCCTCCCGTGTGTATCAGAAATGAGGATTTCCTTACAAACACATTCTATAGTTCGGATGGAAAAGAGCTTGAGATAAAAAACCAGGAAATTATTGAGAAATTTCTGAAAATTACAACAATTGCGGAAAGAAGATATGTAACCGATAACCTAGTGACCTCTGATATTGCCTTTTATGCAGCTGTGGATGCTATTGAATCCGCCGACATAGATAAGGAAACATTAGACTATATCATTGTTGCCCATAATTTCGGTGATATAAGACACGATAACAAACGTTCGGATATAGTACCCAGTTTAGCCGCCAGAGTAAAGCGCCAGTTAGCCATCAAAAACCCTTGTACTATTGCCTACGATATCACTTTTGGTTGCCCAGGTTGGTTGCAAGCCATGATTCAGGCTGACTATTACATCAAATCAGGAGATGCCAAAAAGATCCTGGTCATTGGGGCAGAGACATTGTCCAGGGTTTCTGATCCGCACGATAGAGACAGTATGATATATGCCGATGGAGCAGGTGCTACCATACTAGAGGCACAGCAGAGTGATCATCCTCTAGGAATACTAGCTCATAAAACGCGCTCAGATACCATTTTACATGCTGAAATGTTATACATGGATACATCCTATAATCCTCATTATGATGATGAAGATGAGTTATTCTTGAAAATGAATGGAAGAAAGCTTTATCAATATGCTCTTGAAATCGTTCCGCAGGCGATAAAAGATTGCCTGGAGAAGATTAATATACCGCTTGAGGAAATCAAAATCGTATTGATTCATCAAGCCAACGGAAAAATGGATGACGCTATTTTAAAAAGACTTTATGGTCTCTACAATATTAATAACATACCCGAAAACATCATGCCGATGACCGTCTCATGGTTGGGCAATTCATCCGTAGCGACCTTACCTACTTTGTTGGATCTTGTACTCAAAGATAAGTTGAAAACGCACAATCTGTCCAAAGGGGATACGCTTGTTTTTGCATCTGTAGGAGCTGGCATGAATGTCAACACATTAATTTATAGGCTGTGATTTGTATTTAAAAATCCTTTATACATGGCAAACATCCTATTTTTACTTTTTAGCTGTCTTTTATTCTTCGTACCTGCCCATGCACAGCAAAGCCTGTCCTATTATCTGGATCAGGCTGAAACCAACAGCGTACAAATTTATCAGAACAACAACTTAATATCTGCCAATAAGTTTGAAATACAACGGTTAAAGGCTGAATACCTCGGGCCTAAAGTGTCCGTCAATGCGGATTACCTGATGGCTCCGTACTTTAATAATGGAGGAAGCTTTGTATCAGTCAATCCTTCCGAAAAGGCCATTGGCTATGACCCGGCCATCACCAACGGTGGCTTGTATGCCGCCTTGCTGAGCATCAACCAGCCTTTGCTCAACCGAAGCAGGTTCAGCACTTATTCCCAGCAAGTGCTCGTGCAGAACCAGGCATACCAATATGGCAGTCGCAGTACTTTGCACGAATTGCAAAGAGCTGTCACTGATCAATATATCCTGGCTTATCGTGATCAGGAGCAGATACGCAACAGCCGGGAGATTGTGGAGTTACTCTCCGATCAGCTCACCATTGCAGGGGAGCTGGTAAAAGCAGGCACCATTGCCCAGGCTGATTACCTGTTGCTCAGCATCGAGCAAAAAGCCCGGCAGGGCGATTTGCTCAACTATCAGACAAACTTTTTCAACGACCTGATCCTGCTCGACACGCTGGCAGGCATCAGCAGGCCCAGCGATACCATTGTGCTTACAACACCCGAAATTATCCTGGAAACATCTCTGGATTCTGCATCAAACTTTCTCAGGCAGTACCATCTGGACAGTCTGAACATTCAGACCAATCAACGGGTCACCAATGTCATCTACCAGCCACAGCTCAACCTGATTGCTGACGGAGGACTCAACGCTACTACGCTCACCAACCTGCCACAAAGGATAGGCTTCAGTGCGGGCCTAAGCCTGCGCTGGCTGATCTACGACGGTCACCAAAAAAGACTCAATCAGCGAAAAAGCGAATTACAGCAGGAAACAGTCAGCTTCCGCAGAAACCGGTTTGTCAGTCAGAACCAGGTAAGAAAACAAAAAATATTGCAGGCTATTGCCGTCCTGGATAGCCGGATAGACCTGTTGCAGGGTCAGCTGACAGACTACCAGGCAGTCATACGAGATTACCGTAAGCTACTGGCTACCGGGCAGTTCTCGGTGATCAACTTTGTAAATACGCTGAAGTCTTTTATACTACTGCAAAACGACCTGATCATCGCCCGCAGCGACCGACGAACCCTGATTAATAACTATAATTATTGGAACTGGTGATATGTTTGATATGATGAAACAGATTTTGTTATACCTGCTTTTGTGCCTGATACTGGCTTGCGGTTCAAAGCCGCAGCCTGAAGATAATCCGCAGACTACCAAAACGCCTGTGTCTGTTACCTCTATCCATACCCAACCGATGAATTCGTACCTAAGTCTGAACGGTACCACCACCTATCTGAAAAAAGAAACCGTGCGGGCTACAGTAGCCGGTTATATCGTGCAAAATAATATCGTGATGGGTGGTGAGGTGAGGCGTGGGCAGCAGCTTTTTGAACTACAAACCAAAGAAGCACGTGCCCTGCGGTCTGTCAATGTCAAAGATACTTTGTTGCAATTTTCCGGCACCATTCCTATCAAAGCTTCGCTCAGCGGTGTGGTCAGCCAAGTATATCAGCAGCAGGGCGCCTACGTGCAGGATGGCGACTCGCTGGCTAACGTGCTCGTGCCAGGTTCGCTGGTTTTTCTGCTGAATGTCCCCTTTGAAGATGCATCTTACGTGGAGGCAGGTACGCAATGTCAGATCATCTTGTCCAGCAGCGATACCTTGCAGGGAACCGTGGCTGATGTTGTGCCCCGCGTCAATGCTACCAGCCAGGTAGAACAATTTTTAGTGCGTTTGTCTTCCCGCCAACCTGCTGCCGGACGTATCATTCCGGAAAACCTGAATGTGGTAGTCAATATACCCAAAGTGACCCGCCCGCAGGCACAGACGCTGCCCAGACAAAGTGTAATGACCAACGAGACGCAGACCGATTTCTGGGTGATGAAGCTGCTCAACGATACCATAGCCATCAGGGTGCCCATTGTCAAAGGCATAGATACCGGTCAGCTTGTAGCCATAGACTCCCCGCAGTTTGTACCTTCCGACCGCTTTGTGTTGCAAGGTGCCTACGGTCTGCCTGATACCGCCTATGTGAGCATCAATCAAGAAGCACGATGAAAAACTTTTTTGTATACTATAAAAACCCTGTCACCATCATTCTGCTGATGATGCTGGCAGCAGGGGTATTTGTCTATACCCGCATTCCTACGGCCTTATTTCCGGATATTACCTTTCCCAAGATCAAGGTGATTGCCGACAATGGAGAACAGCCGGTAGACAAGATGATGATCACGGTGACCAAACCGCTGGAAAATGCTATCAAGCAGGTGCCTGCCCTGAAGATGATCCGCAGCACCACCAGCCAGGGCAGCGCCGAGATCTCTGCTTTCATGGACTGGAATGCAGACATAGACCTGAGCAAGCAGCAGGTAGAATCCCGTATCGCGGAAATTTCTAACATGCTGCCGCCCAATACCCAGATCACAGTAGAAAAAATGAACCCTTCTATCCTGCCGGTAATGGGTTATTCGCTGGAAAGCACCAACAAGAGCAAAATAGAACTCAAACTCATTGCCGACTACACCATCAAGCCTTTTCTCTCACGGGTAGATGGCATATCTGCTATCCGCGTGATCGGCGGCAAGACCAAAGAGTACCAGGTAATCCTGCACCCGGACAAACTCAGTACCCTTTCACTAACCCCGGACACGATCGTTTCTATGCTCAACCAGGCTAACTTTATCACGTCGGATGGCTACCTGACAGATTACAACCGGCTCTACCTCACCCTCACCGATGCCACCGTTGACAGCAAAGAAGACCTGGAAAACACCATCATTATCAATAATCCGCAGCGGGCTATCCGCATCAAAGATATAGCTACGGTCAAGATCAACGAGAGGCGTGAGTATGTCTACATCAATGCCAACGGCCAGAATGTGCCGCTGATTGCTGTCATCAAACAGCCCAATGCCAACCTGGTGACTGTAGCCCACGATGTGCAGGCACAGGTAGCACAACTTAACCAGCTACTTCCCCAAGGCGTCAGGCTGCGCCCATACTACAACCAGGCAGATTTTGTCAACACTAGCGTGAAAAGCATTACCGATGTGCTTTGGATTGGCCTGGCCCTGGCGATTGTGGTAGCCATTATTTTCCTGCGGTCGTGGAAAGCCAGTACCGTCATCCTGATCACCATCCCCATTACGCTGGCTCTGACGCTGGTAACCATCTATGCCCTGGGATATACTTTTAACATCATGACGCTAGGTGCGATTGCCGCTGCCATCGGGCTGATCATCGATGATGCCATCGTGGTGGTAGAGCAAATTCACCGTACCCATGAAGAACATCCCGATGAGGCCACGCCCCAACTCATCGGCAAGGCAGTACATTTCTTGTTGCCTGCCATGATCGGCTCATCGCTGAGCACCATTGTCATATTTATCCCCTTTGTACTGATGAGTGGTGTGGCAGGCGCCTATTTCTCGGTGATGACCAACACCATGATCGTGACCTTGATCTGCTCTTTCTTTGTTACCTGGCTGGGCTTACCCGTGGTGTATCTGTTACTTTCTGGTAAAGAAAATAAGCTGGGTAAAAAAGATGCTCATCAGGTAACCCGGCAACCCTGGGTCAATTTTTTTATCCACAAGCCCGTGATCAGCATCGTATTCAGCCTGTTGCTGGCTGGTAGCATTTACTTTATCTATCCGCTGCTACCTACGGGCTTTCTGCCCGAACTCGACGAAGGCTCTATTGTGCTGGACTACAACTCTCCGCCGGGCACTTCTTTGCAGGAAACCAACCGGATGCTGAACCAGGTAGATCAAATTCTGGGTCAAACACCGGAAGTAGCAAGTTTCAGCCGGAGAACCGGCACGCAGATGGGATTTTTCATCACCGAACCTAACCGGGGCGACTACCTCATCCAGCTCAAAGACCAGCGCACCCGAACCACTGAGGAGGTTTCCGATGATATTCGCCAGCACATTGAAGCCACACTTCCTGCACTTGTGGTAGACTTCGGGCAGGTGATTGGCGATATGCTGGGCGACCTGATGACCTCGGCACAGCCTATTGAGATCAAGATTTTTGGTGATGACCAGCAGCAGCTCCGGCAACTGGCACAACAGGTAGCTGGCGTAGTAGAACAGGTACCGGGCACTGCCGATGTATTCAATGGTATTACCATTGCCGGACCAAGGATCAACGTAGCTCCTGACTTTGCTAAGCTAGCGCAGTTTCAGATCAGCCCGAACAGCTTTCAGCAGCAGCTTCAGGCGCAGATCGGGGGCGTGGTGATTGGGGGCATTCTGGAGAAAGAGCAGATGACCGATATCCGCATGCTCTATCCGCGCAGCGATAGCCTGAGTGTAGAAGCCCTGTCAGGCGCTTCACTATTTTTACCCAGCGGACAGCGGAAGCCCATCCGGCAGCTTGCCACCATCACCTTGCAGGAGGGTGTAGCAGAGATTGAGCGCGAGAACCTGCAATCAGTAGACATTGTCACCGCCCGTTTGAACAACCGCGACCTGGGCAGTGTGGTGAAGGACATTCAGCAGAAGATTGCCACACAAGTACACCTTCCTTCAGGCTACCAGATCGTTTATGGTGGCTCCTATGCTCAGCAACAGCAATCTTTTCAGGAACTGTTGCTGATACTAGTGCTGGCAAGCCTGCTGGTTTTTACGGTCATCCTGTTTTTGTTCAGAGATTTTAAAGTGGCCTTGCTGATTATTTCAATTGCCGTATTGGGTGCAGCAGGCAGTTTGTGGGCATTGCTGATCACCCATACGCCGCTCAATGTGGGCAGTTACACCGGCGTGATTATGATTGTGGGGATCATCGGAGAAAATGCCATTTTTACCCTGACACAGTACTTTGACTCTATAACCAACGTTAGCCGCGATGAAGCCATTGTTTATGCCATTTCTACGCGGCTGCGTCCCAAGCTGATGACCGCCCTGGGTGCCATCATTGCCCTGATGCCGCTGGCCCTGGGTATCGGCACCGGCGCTCAGATGCACCAGCCGTTGGCTATTGCAGTCATTGGCGGTTTTGTGGTGGCTTTGCCATTATTGCTGATTGTATTGCCCAGTATGCTGCGTTTGGTTTACAGGAAGCAAAATGTATGAATCGGCTTCTCATGCAAAGGCCAGTGAATGCTAAACAATATCTCAATGTAAAAAACAATTTTTTAATCGTTATCAACTTTAAATACTATGGAAAGATCAAATCGGATCATGCTGCTGCTGATGAGCTGCATGATCGTTTCTCTGATGACCTCCTGCCAAAAGGATCAGGTTTTGCCGGTCACCACCAGTGACCCAACACAGACAATAGATTCAAGTAGCCATAGACGGACAAACGCTCACCAGAGACAATTATTATGATTTGTACAACCAAGATGCCTATACCATTACCTTGGGGCAATACGATGGCACGACCATCTAAACCACGGACAAGCAGCTTTCGCTTGCCGCCCGTGTCATCCAGACCGATCCTGTGTTATATAAGGAAGTCAAGACCTACAGCAGCAAAAAGGTGAGCTATATCGTATATGCCCAGTTTATTTCAGGTAAAGCACCTTGCTTTCGACATTCCCGGGCGTAAGCTATAAGTATATCACACCGATGCAATTGGGGAAATACATCAGGCAATTGGTCAGCTTGGTTTGAACGATACACTGGAAGGAACCATAGAAGCTGAGTTACCTTTAGCAACAGACGATGCCCACCAGCGCAAAATCCTCTGGTGGGTGCTGGGAATCAACTTTGTTTTTTTCTTAGTAGAGATGACTACCGGATGGATCTCCCGGTCGATGGGACTTCTGGCAGACTCGCTGGATATGCTGGCTGATTCCATTGTGTATGGTTTCAGCTTGTTTGCTGTTGGGTCAGCAATTTCCCGTAAGAAAAAAGTGGCTAAGATAAGCGGGTATTTTCAAATAGCACTTGCCCTGTTAGGTTTTGCCGAGGTATTAAGAAGATTTTTCACTACCAGTGAAATGCCATTGTTTCAATGGATGATTGTAGTTTCCATGTTGGCTTTGATCGGTAATCTGATTTCTCTTTGGCTCATCAATAGGGCCAAAAGTGATGAGGCACACATGCAAGCGAGTGCCATATTTACTTCAAACGACATCATCGTCAATGGTGGAGTGATTCTGGCAGGCGTGCTGGTCTATTTCCTGGAAAGCAAGTGGCCTGATCTGGTCATTGGTGGGATTGTGTTCTCTTTTGTATTGCGAGGAGCCATCAGAATATTAAAGCTTTCAACTTAAAAATTATGATACGTAAGGTTCTAAAAGAGAAGAGGGTGGCGCATAGCACTCATGGCGGCACGACGATTCCTAAATATGCCTTTCCTGATCACTTTACAAAGCGGGAAGTCAAACTGGTGGTAAATGGCACTTGTGCGGCGTGCAAACTACATGAGTAATGGAAAAATACGGACATAGCCTAAAAGTCATTAGTTTCGTGAAGTCAAGCTGCTCTAGCAGTTAGTTGCGAAGGTTTATGGTTAAATACGGTCACTTCATCTCTAAAAGCAGGTGTTGGTGTAATTGCCTGGTCGGTTAGCATTTCTTTGAACATCCATTGCATGTCTAGCTGACTAGGAGACTTTCGCTCGGCGATCCGATTTTTGCGGTACCAAGGACGGTTCCTCAATAAGTTCATTGGTTGCTTACCCTGCTGTTCCGCCTGTTGGACAAACCACAGAGAACGGCAGGCGGCCAATAAAGCTCGGAAGGTGCGCTCCACGCCGGATTCACCCCTACCAGACAGCGATAGCTTTGACACTGACGGTTCGCCGCGCGATCCTGGCCAAAGCCATAAAAAGCATCGCCCGGCGACCCGGTAGCATCTCGGATATTGATCTCTACGTCCCAGCGTTGAGCGTATTGGGCTAAAAGTTCTTCGCTAGCAGTAGAAGGATCGGTGCTGAAGAAGGCTTCAAGTGGTTTTTGTCTTCCTGTGGGCTTGTCGCGTTTGAGGATGACTATTTTAACAAGCTTGCTAGGCAATACGCTGTGCCAAAGGCCCTGAAAACTTTTGAGCCAAGTATGCCCCTGGGTAGGATGTGGTTGCCAGCCCGCTTGGTTGACTAATGTTTTGGCTGTACCAATCAAGGTGCCTTTTTTCGTTTGAGGCCCGCGCTTGCCTTTGGGCCGAGGGTCAGGCAGTTCATAGAGTTTACTGCCAATGGGAAAGCGACCTGTTACTACTACATTGCCGGGAAGCGCACGTAAGAACTCCTTGGCGACCGTCGCGCGGTAGCATATCCCCCGTCGGCACTGACCACCAAGTTACGTTCAGAGAAGGTGGCAGCCAGTTTGTCTAAGATTTGCCGCGCTAAGGCCGAGCGGCTGTAATAGGGTTGTTTAAGTTATTGTGCCACTGGCTCTTTAAGATAGAGTCGCTCGGCGATCCGATTCAAGCCAACTGGAATACATAAGTGATAGCCGGGCCACTGTTTCAAAGAAACCGACAGGGTAGCCCAGACCCAATTCAAGCCCCACAAGCTACGGTATTCCTGGCGGGCCGTGCCTGCCCCGTTACGATAGTAAGCCGCCCACCGGCCGTTCTTCTTACAGGCCACCGTGAATTCTAAGGTTAAAGCAAGTTTCTGATATATAAATTTCCAAAGAAGTTAGCTTTACGCAGAGCTATTGAAATATGGATAACTCTCTGGAGTTACCGCGTCACGGCGACCCACATTTCAACAGCTTAGTAGCAACAACAAACGCATGCCTTAATTTT
>JBBSNI010000094.1:0-15856 GCA_038232695.1 Cytophagales bacterium | reverse complement strand
GGGCATCCAAGCCCGCGGTGGAATTATTACCGCCGTAGCCCGGGGACACTACCACGTCCGCCAGTCCGACCTGTACCGAATTCACAAATTTTATTCTCCAAATGGGTCGAGCGTCAGGCGTCATTGGATAGCTTTTACTTCGAGGGTATCTTCAGCGCAAGGGTAGCCGTCTTGGTATTGGATCCCCGGTCGTGGCAAGCCATATGGACCAGGTACTGCCGGGCAGCTTGAGGTACACTGGACGTATCCGTTGTAGCCGCTGAGCGTCGGGGTACGATGTCAAGGGTCGTCGTGTTATCCGTTAGCTCATGGTAGAAAAACCGAATCCAGTCTCCGGAGCGGTACGTAGTATCGTTGTAGAGAATCTCACCATCCAGATCAGATGGAAAAGACACAATGAGCGTGTAGCGTTCTTCGGGAGCGGAAAAGTCTACCTGCCTGAGGTACACTTCTACGGGCAGGGTATCAGCAGGGTGCTGTTCAGTGAGGGAAGCCGAAAGGCTATCCTCAAGCTGACGTACCAAAAAGTTAAACTGGGGTAGTGGATTATCTTCCAACACGACCGTTGTATCAGCGGGCGGGATGGGGGTAGTATCTGCTGGAACGATCAGCGTAAAGCTTGCGTTTTTCGCGTTTTGAAGGCGATCCCGGCAGACTACATTGATCGTATGACTTTCCGATTCCCTCTGATGCTCAGATGACCTAACAACAATAGCAAGGGTCGTCGTGTGGTTGATGAGCGACTGATAGGGTAGCTCTATCCAATCCTGGGAGCGGTATGCTGCCTGCTCGTAGAGCACCTCTCCGTCAAAATTAGCAGGAAGCGAGACAATCAGGGTATAGTGCTCCGTAGGGGCTGAGAAATCCAGTTGTTTCAGGTATACTTCTACGGGCATCGTATCCACGCCGGGCGTATCCTGTAGCCCACTTCCCGAAGATGCGGGTAGCTGGCGAACCTGGAAATTAAATACGGGCAAGGAATCAACGCCCGGCGTATCCACGCCGGGCGTCTCTGTTTCACCTGCCGGGGAGGGTACCACCAGCTCTCCTTCACAGGAAAGCATTGACATCCTCTCCCGTCTAAAGAGCGGGAGATTCCCTCCGGCGCACAATGCCCTGTGCGGACAGTAGGATATTCATTGCCGCGTTAACATCACGATCATGTTCAACGCCGCAACTCAAGCATATCCAGTGTCTTACATTCAATGCCGCCAAACCTTTCGGCCCTGACCTTTCATCGCATGAGGAACAGGTGACGGTTGAATAACTTTCGTTGACCACTTTCACCACGTTGCCAAGCCTGATGGCTTTATATGCAAGCATCGTTTTGAACTGGCTCCAGCCTGCATCATAGACAGACTTTGCCATACGGGTCTTAGTGAGTTTTGAGGAACTTACATTCCCCACATATATTTTATCGTACTGCTGTACTAATTCAGTAGTCTTTTTATGGTTCCAGTCTTTACGCTTGTTGCCAATCTTGGCATGAATGGTTTTCACCTGTCTCTTTTTGCCTGCGCGTTGAGCGCCAGCCAGCTTTTGTTCGTATTTCTTTGTTAGGTTTTCCCTGCTTAATTCTTTGCCATTGGATAGCGTAGCCACTGTTTTCAATCCCAAATCAATACCGCACTCTTTGCTAGTAGATAACCTTCCCTTGTCAGATTCCTCTATTGTCAGGTTCACATACCACCTACCTCTTGCATCTTGAGAGAAGGAACCAGTCTTAACGATTCCCTCAATCGGGCGTGATAACCAAAAACGAAATACTTTTCCCTGATATTGAATTACATCGTCTTCTACTTTCACACCAGATGCCTTGAAAGGTATCCAACCTAAAGAACGCTTTCTGCTACGCCAGTTGAGTTTTACTTTCTTGAATCGCCCGGCGACCCGGTGCTTACATCGTGTGTAGAATTCTTTGGTGATTGCCTGAATAGTTTGTGAATGGATACCAAGTTCTTTACTGCATCCGGCAGTCATTTTATCCAATTCAGACCAGTGATAGGTTTTGTGAAATTTAGCCCAACGTTCCCGGTTCACTTGATTGCAATAATTCCAGACGTAGGACACTGAACCAGCCATTTTGTTCAAATGCGTTGCGCTGGTTGAGTCCTTGATTCTGTACTGCAAAGTCGTTACATTCATATTAGAAATATACAAAATTTAGCTCTATTTTCCTAACGCCATCGCTCCACATCTTACGGCTGAAGCCAGTGAGCATTCGCCCAAATTTTCGTAATTTAAGCAGGGTTCTCATTCGGTAAAGTAGTTAAGGCGTATACCAACTCCGTAAAGAAAATGAAAAGGCTGTACCTGAGAAGAACCTACGTAGTTCCCTCGAGCATAGCCTATCAGGGCCACCCGGTGGCTCATGTTCCACTCACCGGTAAGTCCCCCCGTAATTCCCAACAGAAACTTGCTAAACCGGGTATCTCCCGAGGGGTCCACCCGTCGGTCATCCACCGACTCGTAGCCGGTCGTGATGCCCAGGGTAGGATTTAAGTACCAGGTCCGATCCGCCGACCGCAATAAGGCAGGCGTATAGGTTCCTTCGACAAGAAACTGGTTGACTTTCGCCAAACTGGAATCCGGCAAGCCATAGTACTTCACTTGCGCCAGCAGAGCCACTTGCCATACGCCTTCCCGCTTGCCATACTTGCCCAGAGCGAGCCGCAGCCACCGCCCACTGTTATCCACTCGTGCGACGGCAGTTTTGTCCAGTAGTCCGCCCCCCACTTCCACCATCCGCTGCTGCGGATTATGAATTTGCGCCCGGAGGGTGCCTGCAAAGAGGAACATCGTTGCTGCCAGCAAGCTGATGATAAAGTATCTCATAATCCTTTGGCGCGAATGATGACGTCGGAATCCAACTCAAACCGTAAGTGCCGCCCCCCCTGGTCTTCATACACCTGAAGCTCCAGCACCTTATCTTCCCCATAGCTCACCATGGGAAGGGCAAAGACCAACGTCAGGTCTCCTTTGTGGGGAACTACACGGCTGCTGGCAGGGTACTGCTGCACCTTGGGTAGTTCTAGCTCCTGGAAAGCCATCCGCCTGGTTACCTCCCGGTCTTTGATAAAGAATTTAAAGAAGTCGATGGCATAATCAATCTCGCTTCTGTTTTCCAGTCTTACTTGAAAGAAAAGTATCTTGTGATCAATATAAACCCCCTCGAGGGTAAAGGACATGCGCATTTTAGCAACTCCTATATCCTTGATAAAGCGTTTGCGGTGCAAAACCTTTTCGGACAAATCCCTGATCTCTTCGCTATTGGCAGCCTCTCCCGACAAGGTGATGCCTTCCCAGGTGCCGGAGCGAAGTACTCCATGACGCTCCGCTATTTGCCGGTCTTGCTCCACGTTTCCCGCCATGTTGAGGTGTAAAATAGAAGGGCTATCATGATAGTCCACTAAAAAAGGGTAATACTTTCCCTCTTCGGTGATCACCACCAGAGTGGTTTGATCAAAGCCTAACTTATTGGCCTTGATTTTTAAGACATTTTCCGTAGGTTGTACCTTATCCACAATGATACCGTCCGAACCTAAATCTACATAAACGATCTTAGAGGGAAAGATAATGTGGGTAGTCTTCCCGTAGCTAGCTTCCAGAGGATAGCTATACCGGATGGAGGCCTGCGCAATGGGTAGCATAAACACAGATTTTGTTTTGTCAGCCATTTCTACGGGTGCTGTTTTCACGAAGGTCCGTTCCGACGGAATGGCAGGATCCCTGGCCTGCTGCCCGGTGGTGTCTGGCACTATCGCCAGACCGGGTCTCGCCAGACCGGCAGTCGCCACTGCGGGTCTCGCCAGACCGGGCGAGGTTACTGGAGCAAGCGTCTTGGGAAAAGTTATGCTCTCCGAAGCTACTTTGGGAATTTGCTGGGCCCGTAGCGTTGCTGCCGGCCACTGAACACCAAGCAACACTAGCAGAACTGTGCAGTAAGTGCGCGTCATCATTATTCTTGTTTAAGATAGACATGATAGTTGGGACGAATCGTTGCCCTCTGCTGCGCAATTTTCTTGGCAGCCATCGTACGTACGCCCGTCAGGGCCATATTGATTCCTTGCGCGGCAGTTTGTCCTACGACCATCTCAGCGGCGTTTCCGCCCCCTGATACCATATAGGGCATATTGAAGGAACCCCCGGTAACAGCTTGGGAACCTGTCTGGGCTACTTGTTGCTTGAGCGCCATAGCTGGAACGTAGATGCCGGCGTGCCCATCTATATCGTAGACACGCATCTGAATGGGCATGATGCTGTTTTCTACCCGGATAGAGGTGAGCAGCACTTCTACGCGCTCTCCCCGAATCACACATTCTCCGGTGAGCAATGCGTTGCGTGGCACGATGTACTTATCTACCTGGATATCCTGCAATAGGCGTAGCTTCAGCGTAGAACCATCGGTGACGGTAACATCGCCTGCCTGGCCGTGAACAACCGCTTCAATGGCATTGGGCACGGGCTGTGCCTCCACGAGTTCAGGTTCGGTTCGCTCCCCGCGCAGCCCGTAAAAAGCATTCATGGGACGGTTTTTAGCGGGCTGGTAATCTACATAATCCTCTAGGCCGGGTAGCGTGACTTGCGCTACTTGCCTACCCCGGTGGGTAGATAAGTCGGTGTCGCTATCCAACCCCTGAGGCGGGTAGAGTTGGGCAGCATCCGGCTGAGCGTGCTCTAATTGCTCAAGTTGATGGTAGGCTGAACTTTGCAGCGCATCTGCCTGTGCCAGGGCTTCCTCCCGTGCCCGGCGCTCGGCAATCTGTTCGGCAGGGAGCGGCGCAGGTTGAGTCATTTGCGCAATGGTGCGCTGGTTTTGCCTGGTTTGTTCTTCTATCCGTTGATTGTAATACTCTTTGAGCTGCTCCCGGCCTTGCCGTGGCCTCTGATTATCTCCTTGTTCTTGATGTAGCTTTTCCTGCAGGGATCCAGCCATTGCTGCCAAGGGATCTTTGTCCTCTTTTACTAAGTTGGCATTGTCGTATTTGTTGTCCTTAAAGGCTTTGCTAGCCATCGTAGGAAGGGCGTTGTCCACGGCTTGGGTTTGGATTGCTTCTGAGGCGGTACTTGGGTACTGAATCCACCCCATAGAAATTCCTACCACTCCGATAATACCCATCAGGGCCACACTGGCAAAAGGGGTATCCATGGCTTTGGCAAGCAAGGCTTTCCAGCCCCTGGGGTCATACCCATGCGGTGCAGACCCGCTGGGGTCCCGGACGACTGAAATATGGCTTGCGCCAGCAGAGGCTTGTTTTTGATCGCTCATCATCGACTGTTTTGTTAAATTTGTCCTTTACGCAGTTTGTTCATCAGCACCTCCATCCACTCCTGTTCAGAGAGTTCAGAGGGTTTGTTCATCACGAAGGCTGAGATGTCCTTTCCTAAAATGCGCAAGTCATTGCTATGACCTGCCTGCCAGTTTTCCAGCCGGTCTGGATAGGTAGCTCTGAGTTGGTAGTAACGGTCCCACTTTTCCTGAGAAGAAAAGTCTCTGGGTTTATCAGGCTTTTGGGGCATAGGATCATTGAGCAGATTGCGCATAGAAGACTCCCGCGCCTGTGGATTGGCAGGATCATTCATCCAGTCACTTTGCTTTTGCTGCGCGGCTTGGGCAGCGCTCATGCCTTGCTCGTCCAAGGCAGCAAAGTCTATTTCAGCTTGGTGGTACGTGCCAAAGTTAACCGCACTGCCAGCCACTGCCTGCTTCTGGTTGCGGGACTGCGCATAGCGCTGCAAGGTAGCCAAGCGGTCGGCATTGGTACGCGCCCGTTGCATGGAAAGCGATTCTAACCCCCCGACAAAGCCCTTCAAACGGGCAGCAGAGGCAGCCGCATCGGTATGAATTTTCATGATAAAATCCATACGTTCGGCATCTGTCATTTCCAGGATATTGGCTTGAATACCCTGCTGCAGGTCTCCTAGTAACCGGGCATCCTGTTTGACTAATTGCTCGAGGGTGGCATAGAAAGAGGCAATTTCATCCGGGGAGAAGTGGGGATCACCGGCCACAACGTTGAGCGCTAATGTATAGTATTGTGCGGAGGTCTGAATAGAGGTTGCCACTTCCTGGATCCTGCGAAACTCTTGCACCCCATGGTTCACTTCTTTTAGCTTATCGTAGACTTTGACTACGTGCTTAAACTCTTCACTGCTGATAATTTTAGAAGCAGCCTGAATGGTTTGAGAGACCGTATTGATCACCCCGTTATAAAAATCCGTCACGACCCATTGGCAAAAACCAAGCGTGGAAATACAGAGCATGGCAATGACAAGCCAGCATTTTTTTCTGTTCCTTGTAGCATTCATACCAGTCATTTTTTAAGGTAAGCGTTAGATGAAAGAAAGGTAATCAAAAGTTGTAGTAATACTACCATTATTAACTTAAATTTTTTTGATTAATAGACGTTTTGCTCCGCAAGCACTTTGTTCTCCTCCACCTTATAGTTGCGCATGAACAGTCCGTTTGCATTGTTATCCGAGCGATTGGCAAGCTCCAGCACACAAGAAGTAATGAGTACCTTGGTAAGCTGCGAAGAGGCACGGGTAATGACCTCCTTGCCATATACCCGCACAAACGGATACTGCTGCAGGTTGATGCTATCCAGGTAGAAGGTTTGCCGCATGTTCCCTGAGATCAACTGGTTATAGAATCCGCCTTCTTTTTTTTGCTCGTAGGGAACTTTGATGCTTTCGTCTCCCAGATACTCCATCCGTCGGCGGTTATATTCTATGGACTGCGGGTCGGGAGAAATATTATACATTAAAAAGTGGTAGTACTCCACATGATGGCGTGCCTCTGCCAGACGGTTGGCCTGCATAGAGGAAGCGCCTACTTGGGCTACCGCCCCGTTGGAAAACATCACCCACATCCGGTCACCCGTCCGCTGTACATAATCGAAAGCAAAGTAACAGACGGCAATGGCAAGGACCGCCCCGGTTACCACTACCATTTTTGCCTGTGTTTGTACTTGCCTGAAAGCAGTGTTTAAGTTTTTTAGTGATTCCACAGATACTGTATTAAAGGGTAAAAAGTATACAAGCCGTAGAGTAGTAAGCTCAAGAGCAGGGTCAATATCCAGGCATTCCGCGCGGGCCTGCTGACGCGGGCCTGCCAGCGATGTAACCTAATGGCAAGCAGGTTTAAGTTACGCGCTAACAGTTTGCTTATGGGAAGGCGGCGTAATATTTCTTCAATGCGTTCTTCAGAGGCGCGGTAATGTTTAAAGATGCTCATATTTGCTTATTTTTTGAAAAGTGCTAACGCCATTTTTGCGGGTGCCCCAACGGTATTAGCTGCCAGGTTTTTCATAGCAATCATGCGCTGTCCGGCCAGCGAAGCCGTCGGTCCCGACCCGCCCACCGATAGGGCCATGTTGGCCATCGTAGGCACAAAGAAGTAACCCATGACAGAGACGAAGACCACCACCAGGTAGAGCGCCGTCCGCCCGGTTTCCCACTCCAGGGAGTTGGCCACAAAAGGGATTTGAAGGTAATAGGTAAAAATGGTGTATGCCTTACAAAACAAGAGCATCAAGAGCGCATTGATGTACTTGGCAAACCATTCAGCGGCATTGTTAGCAAATCCGTCGAAGATCGCAAAGGCAAAAGCCAGGGGCGCGACAAACTTGAGAATGGTGGTCAGAAACAATGAAAACAAGGTAATGAGAAAGTAACCAACCAGTCCCAACCCATCAAAGAAAGGAATCATCATTTTTACAAATCCTTCCTGAATAGCATCCGTGGTGTCTTCTACCTGGTTGTAGAAAAACACCGATCCTAGGGTAGCTCCGGGATGGGTGGCAGCTACCCAGTTGACTGATCCATCGGTGTTGAAAAATGAGTCTGTATAGCGATCAGACTGCATCTTCTCCCTTGCTTTTTTATAAAGAATGTAATTTTTTTCCCTTTGGATAATGGCTTGGTCTAAGCTGCTCCGCGCTGATTTCATGTTTTGGTCTAATCGTGAAATCTGACTTACTTCCTGATAGATCAAATCCATCGTATTGCATAATAGGTTACTCCCTGTAATGGCCACCAAAAGCACGAAGGGGCGCATCAATGGAAAGAAATTGATAGGTTCGCCGCTGACAATCGGTCCCCAAATGCGGCTAAAGATGTACAGTGTAGCCCCAATCATGCCAATGGCACGGGCGGCAGATTCAAAGGCCCCTAAGGCTAAGAAATCCCGGCTGCCCTCAAAGGATTGGATAAAGCTGTTATTCAAGGCATCGTAAATGGTTATTTCCATGGTTATTGCATACGCATAAAAAGGGTGGTATCAGAGGTGTTTTTATCCAGATCGATGGTTACCTCGGTCAGCATATCTCCCGCTTCGTTGAGTTTCATCACGGTGAACTTAGGCTGTACCTTAGCAAAGCGGTTGGAGACCTGATCCCGATTATCATCGTACCAGAAAGAAGCCGAACCGGGGGTTTTACCTCCTATATAGGCATTCCAGGCAAGCATCCCTTCACGGGTAGGATGCTTGCGGAGAACTATGTTGTACTGGCTGTTTTCCTGAGAAACAAACTTGCCCAAATAACGCTCCGCCCCCACCCCAAGCGGTTTTAGACCTACTTCTTCCAAACTTTCACCTGGTATCGCATCCGAGGCAGGAGCAGCATATTCTTCGGTACCAGTTCTGGTAGCTTCTTGTTCCCGGTTACAGGATAGCAATAACAGAAAACCAAAAAGGAGTGGATAGTGAACGATCTTTTTCATAGCACTTATGGTTGTTTTACCAAAGACAACGAGGGTGAAAGAGGCATTGTTGGGTCAATGAAGTGGTCACCACGCGAAAAAGCGGTAATGGCTCGCTCATACGATCCATACTGACGTTTCAGTCGCTCAATGGTTAATACTTCATCTTTCTTGGTGGTGTAGGCCGCATAAGACTCCCGGCTGAGTTCCGCCCCATACACTTTAGCGTAGCCGTTCCAGGAAATGAACACTTCTTTATAATGACGGTGAGCATCCCGCCCCCGGTTCACAGACATCAAAAGCGCGATTTCCTCATTGGATAGCCCCAGCACCTCCTGCACCTTCGCCGACTGATTCTTGTATTGCGAAAAGTCCAGCAGTATCTTGATTGCACTGTTTTTGATAATGGCCTCCTGGACAATGGCTGACTGTAAGTTTTCTGGCTCCTGTGTCACGGTCACCAGGGCACCGTGATGCTTACGACATGTCTTGGATACCCATTTTAAGAAGACTGCAAAGCGGGGATCTCCTACCATCCGCCAGGCTTCTTCGATGACCAGCATGTTGAAAACGGACTTCTGGCGCATCAACTTGCGCACGTAGAGCGTCATGATGGCCATCGTGGTGACGGTCTGCAAGGTCGGATTGTTCTTGATGCTGTCCATCTCGAAGACCACAAAAGGCTCGTCCAGCAAGCGGTTGATGGCGTTGTCTGGTCCGGCATTGAGCAGGTACCCCAGATAATTGTCTTTGTAAAAGCGAGTCATCACAAAACGGAAATTTTGCAAATCAATATCCTGCTCACGGATGTGATTCTCTTGGGCATAGGGTAGAAATTTCTCCAGGAAGAAATCAAAGAAGCTGTCAAAACAAGGATAGATATACTCAGCACTGCCTGAGAGATGATCGTAGTAAGCATGAACCAGGTTTTCAATGCCTACCTCTTCGGACTTGGTGACCCGGTCGGTTTCCTTTTTCCATAGGGAAATAAGCAGTTCTTTGACGTTCTCCTTGCTATCGCTGATTTCTTCCGGGGATAACTTGTCCGCTTCCCAATAAAAAGGGTTAAACGATAGGGGCTGTTCCCGGTCGAAGCTTACGTAGACTCCTCCCACCAACGCACAAAGCCTTCGGTAGGAGTTGCCCGTATCCACCATAACAGCGTGACTTTTTTGTTCCAGCAGATAGTACAGCAACAGGTTCATCAGTACGGATTTTCCGGAACCGGAAGGTCCTACAAATACTGTATTGCGGTTTTCTATCACGCCCGCATCGTAGGGAGCCATAAAGATATCTACATTGCGGGGCGTACCCAACCGGTCGGTGAGTTTGACGCCCAGTTTGCCGAACGGTTTATCCCGGTAGTTTCCTTCCCAGGACAGCAAACAGCTTCCTTCTTCGGCAAAGCACATCGATAGATTATCCTGTCCGATTTCGGCAGCATTGCCGGGAATACATGACCAGTACAATACGGCTGCGTCACTGACCGCCTGGCGGGGGGTAAAGTTCATGGAAGCAAACCCAGCGCGTACCATAGCGCGCTGCTTGAGCATTTCTTCCTCCTTAGGATGCCAGGTGAGCACGTTGGCGTGCAGGCGGATCACATGACTGCCTGATTCCGTGGCTTTTTTGATAAACTGAAGCTTGAGGTTGAGGTTAAACACGTTTTGAGAGCTTTTTAGCGAAAAACTGGTCATCCGGTTGGTTTCCGCCTCGAGTTGCTTGAGCAGTTTTTTGGTATCATCCACGTAAAAGATCTGGTTGTAGATATGATTAAACGGCAAACTCATCCCTACCTTGTAGCCCATGCTAGAGCACAGCGTATGCGAACCTGTGCGGTACTTCTTGATGACCGAACTGCTTTCTAATTGGGCGGGAAACTGGCTAAGTTCGCTGATAGCCGTTACCCCGCAATAAGCACCATTCACCCTGAAATCCTTTACTGCTATGTCCGTTAGAGATTCGTCGGAGAGCGAGAGTGAGAAATAGTTTTGGTAGATACTTTTAGCCGTTGGCTGATAATCAATTTCCTCGTCGGTCAACTGACGCGCCGTAAGCAGTCCGGATTCTTCCAAGGTGGCCACAAACTGTGCAGCAGCTTCCCGTAGTTGCTGTACATACGCAGTCTCGGTCAGCTCGCGCGGTACCAGCCGGGGGGAGAGCAGCGAAGATTGACTGCTTTTTTTGCGGGTGATGATGCTCATCGGGCGGGTGATGAAAAGCAAACACCGATGCACAAGACAGTCCCGTTCGGCAAAGTGCCGCTCGTTGCTGCGGGAGAGCATGGCTATCTGCCCGGTCATCTGGCAGAAAGAAGGCCGGTAGGGCTCTACGGTGTACCAATCCTGCTTGTGGACGATGTAGTTGGCGTTCATGCCCTGGAGGGCATTGAAAAACGCCTGGTGCATACGCTCATAATCCGCGCCGGAAGCTGTATAGAGTTCCGGCAAGATCAGCTCGTAGGGAAGGGTTAGATCCGCGTTTTTACTCACGATAATGCCGTTTTCAATAGCAAGAATGGGAAACACTTCGTCTATCTTACGCTTTCCCTGAGGCATGGGCTGGGTGAATTAAGCTAACAGGTCGTTGCAGGGTGACATAGGCAGGTAGTCGTCGTTTGATCACGGCTTGCTGGAGTCCCCAGCGACCATATTTTTTGTTACCATAAAACGCCCCGTAGATAACAGCCGCGGCGGCTGCCCCGGCCATGATCAGGGCCAGCGTGGTAGAAGGCAGCAGGATAAAGAGTATCAATCCCAACAACAGGGTGCCCCCCAGACCGATTAACAGCCCCCAGACATACTTTCCGTAGAGCCCGTGAAATTCTATTTCACTTTCTGCTCCTTTGATCACATCGTATTTTGCCATGTTTCTAATTTAGAAATGAAGTTAACATATAGGAAAAACCCAGTACTACGGCAACACCCGCTAACCAGTTGAATAAGCGATAGTCCGCATCTTCGCCACGGTAGAGTTGCACAGCAATGCGGAACCCGGCAATCATCAGGGCAATGAAGCTGATTAAAAGACAGGTAAAGAGTAAGTCATTCTGAATTTTTATTAGTTCGCCCATGCTCGTTAAGGTTTCCACTGTGCCGCCCAAGGGTACCACAAATCAACGCCAAACGCAGCAGGATCAGCCGCCGGGTTGATGACCGTCGGCCCTAGCAGGGAGCGGTCGTATCCCGAAAATGGGGCAATCGTCTGGGCAGCCTTTTCCTGCTCGCTCTTTGTAATCCAGTATTGCTTTTTGTCATCCTGTACGTAGCCTGGCTGTTCTAATGCCGGTGGGGTAGGCGTTGAGAGAATCACCTCGCTAACAGGCTGTTTAAGGATGATCATGCTTAAAAATGAAGGAAACAAAAACGTAAACAGGATGCCCAGCCCCCACCGCCACAAGGTGATGTTAAAGCGCCTATCGCCCTGTTGCAGCATTCTGGCCAGTCGGGGAAGCACGACCATGGCGACCAGCAAGGATAAAAGCGTGATCAGCGTGACGATACTGGCGCGTTCGGTTTGCACGAAGCGGTTGGTAAACTCACTGACGAGCGTTTGCAAAAGAATCATGAGAAAAAGGCGATATGGGTGACATAGGTAAGACAGACTACTGAAATCAGGGCTAAGCACCATGAGGTGATTCCTTTTCCGGCGTAGCGGTCTCCCTGCTGCATGGCTTTGACTTTTCCGGGAAGTACCCCCAAAGCCACCATACCGCACACTACGTAGACCAGGTCACTAAAAGCCCCGAACGAATGCGTCAGTTGGGTGGTGGTAGTGGCAAGCGCCGCTCCCAGGTTCACCTGAGCAACAGACCGCGCATCATCGAGCAGGGTGGATACTAACAAGGTTGCTGTGGCAATAAGCACCAAGGAGAGACACCACTGCTGGGCGCGCCTGGCGGCTTGCTGATCCTGATCGGCCATCTGGTAGAATACCAATACCAAGCTCACCAAAGCGCCAATCCCGCAGAATACATAGACTAACTTTTCTATGGATTCAGCCACCGACGTACTGCTCACAAACCGTAAGTAATAGGCTGATAAGCTTTCTGCTCTTGAGGGAAAGCTGATCAGGGCAAGGCAGCTTAATAGGGTTCCCGTACGCTTCATGAGATCGTTTGCTTGATTAGGCAGCAAAGAACACCAACTGAACCACATAAGCCGCCGCACAGGCAAAGACCAGCCCACCGCCCCATTGCATCACAGATTTGCCAGCATCAGGGTCACCCCCTTGCATTTTTTGCAGTTTGCCGGGGATGACCACTAAGCCTATAATGCCACAGACCACAAAGACGAGGTTGCGAAAAGTAGTCCAGCCACCCCGCAAGGAAGTGTTGGTAGACTGAAGCTGTGTTTGCATTCGGGTAAGCTCATCCTGTGCTTCGGCATGGAAAGCGACGAACACTCCCACCACGATCAGGGCAGCGAAAATTAAAAACTGTTTTTTCATAGTTAAAAGCAATTAAGGTGAAAAGATAAATGGAAAGAAAAAGGACTAAACAAAGTCAATAGCGTAAGGAAACTGCTCTTCGGTAGCCAGTGTGAGGGCTGAAAGCTCCGTGAGTTCCTCAATCATCGAAGAGGATAGCTCGCCGGAGTGTGCAGCTTCCAATACCGCCATGATATCTCTACCCGCATACTTTGCAGCTACTGCGGCAGTATCCACTGTGGCAGTATCCACTGCGGAAGGCTCCGTTGCCGCAGTGCTGACAGGTGCTGTCTTCTCCGTTCGTTCCGGTGACATATGCACCGGATGATACGCTGTCTTATCGCTGTCTTCATAATACTCTGAAGCACCCGGACGCGGCTGCGCCGAGATAAATGCCTCTTCGCTACGATCCTTGTTTCCAACAGAGGGATTTTGCTCGAAATGACTATTGGCCACATGCTCCTCGTCAGCAGCCCTGGATGCCTCGATAGTGTCTCCGGCGATAGGCGCATCCGCTGGTAGGTGATCTTGCCAAGCAGAAAGCGAAGCATCTCTTTTCTTTAGACCAAAAAGCCACACCCAATGAGCCAGAATGACCGCACTGGCAATTATAGCATAGTCTGGCACTAACTGAATGGCTAACAATGATACAATCATAGTTGTATTTGTTGAGTAAGACTATTTTACTACTACTTTCCTTTTCATGCTATTTTCTTGTTATTATTTGACCATAGCATCACCAAAAGACATTGAAAAATCAAAGTTGTAGTATTGTTACAACTTTTACAACATTTTTGAAAAAAATATTTTTAAGCGGAAAAAGTCTCCCTTGGAATACGCTGGATGTTAGCAGACACTGATCCATTGCTGATAAATTCGTAGTAAACCTGTAATGGTTTCTGATTAATTCCAGCGAAAATGCTATCTTTCCGCCCGTGAATTAAGCCTCTTTTCATGCCTAGTACTCCTGAAATAAAAACCTATAGCCAATCTATGGCCCTCATCGTAGATCATCTGAAGGAAATTGCCCTACAGCACGGCGCTTTAAAACGCTGGTGCAGGATCCATGGCCTTGACTATCCGGTCATCATTAAGATCAAAAACGGAAAGATGAAGTACTACCTACCGCAACTCGTAGAAAGACTCTTAGAAATTATTGGCTATGATGTCTCTTTGAGCAGAAACTATCTCCATGATAGAAAAGAGGATATCTATACCATCAGAAAGAGAAATCCATAATACTCATAACTACAACGGACAACTATACCCAAAATCCTCCGGGCGGAATGACTTTCTTTTTACAAATTAGTACGCCAATAACTATTCTTGATCGATGGGAATTAAAGTTCGTTATTTTAACTATACCCAAAATCCTCGAAAACATTAAAACTTTTAAAAACTTTTGAATATATTCTTTTGAAGTACTATAAGGAGTAAATGCAGCAACTAACCCCAAAATCCTCGACAACTAACCCCAAAATCCTCCTTGCTAACCCCAAAATCCGCAGCAACTAACCCCAAAATCCTCGATCAAGTATACCCAAAATCCGCACTTTTTTTCGGAATAATCTCAAAGTTGTAGTAAAGTTGTAGTAGAATGGTTATGTTGCCTTCAAAGCTTTACTCATGCGCGACACCTTAGCTAAACAACACAACGCCTTAACCCAAGCCCGCTACCAGATGACGAGTTTAGAGTTAAATTTACTAGCCTGTCTGATCGCTGTTACTGATCTACAAATGGAGGGAAGACAAAAGATATGGATTCGTATCAGTGATCTGGAAGCCTTGTCCGGCAAACGTCATAAATTAAAAGATTATGATCATGCCTGTGCCTTACTTCACGAACGCACTGCTTTGATTGACGATAATGGTAAAAGGAAACGGTATAGTTTAGTGATCACCTCAGAGCTTGACGAAGAGCGCCGTCAGCTTTTGCTAGAGATGCATCCTGACTTAAAGCCTTGGTTTATAGATTTAGATAAGCAATTTACCCTTTATCAGCTCTCTATGACCCTTCGTCTGGACAGCAAATACAGCAAGCGTATCTACCAGATGATCTGTCAGTTCCGAAGTTCAGGCATGATGCGGGTAGGATTGAATGATTTGAAAGAACGATTAGGGGTACGTTGGCAGAATATAAAGACGGGTGAGTGGACAGATCATTATCCGATTACCGGCAAGTTTCAGCAACGAGTGCTAGACAAAGCCTGTGAAGATATCAATGTTAGTACCGATATGCACATCAGCTATAAAGCACTCAAGTCCGGTAGAAAGACTACTGCCTACGAATTTTATATTAAGCACGCTCCTACGCAGGAAACGATTGCTTTTGAGGATAGAGAGTCCTTTATCACTATCCCTGTGGGCGCTACTAAACTACCCTACGCTCCGGGCGCAAGTCCCGAGTTTCGCCTGCCTGCCTACCGGCTAGCGTCCTGGCAAGTAGAACGCATTCTAAATAACTTTGAAGAAAAAGAAATAACAAAGATTCTGTACTCGGTAGATTTGGCCCTCTCTGATAAAAAGATTGTTAACTTAGGCTCTTATACTGCCGCTCAGTTTGAAAAACACAAACCTATTGGCATCTTCAAGCAATCTGAAAGTGTTTCATAGAAACACATTATGTGGTGTCGCCTGCTTGCGTTAGCGACCGGCGTCCCGGCGACCGGCGTCCCGGCGACCGAGCGAGGCACGTAGCCGGTAGAAGATACGCTCAGCCAGCCTT
>JBBSNI010000093.1:0-15902 GCA_038232695.1 Cytophagales bacterium | reverse complement strand
CGCTGGTACTGGACTTTGGCACCAACCTGCTGCAAGACGCGCCCGGCGATATGAACCTCAAACTCTGGACTTCGCGCAGCATCGACATCTATTATTTCTATCCTATTCCCCTGGGTGAATCTAAATTCTCTTTTCATCCGGGTATTGGCTTGGGTTATGAAAAATACAGCTTTTCCCGTAACGTAACCCTGACCGACGCTGACTCTACCCAGATCGTAGAGGTGGACAGATCGGTGTATCAGACAGTGAACAAAACGCTGCTGGCTACCAATTATATTGACATTCCGCTGGAGTTCAGGTTTTATACCAAAGAAGACTACCGGGGGCTGATGGTCGCCGTAGGCGGCAAGGTAGGCAGGCGGATAGGTTCTTATACCAAGATCAAATACGAACAGGCAGGCGCGTCAAAGACAGATAAGTTTAGCCGGGATTATAACCTAAACCCCTGGCGGTATGGCTTGCAGGCGCGGCTGGGCTTCCGGGGCATCCAACTAAACGGCTACTACGGGCTTTCCGAATTGTTTGAGAAAGGCAAAGGTCCGGTGACCAATAACATCAAAGTTGGACTGACCATTGCTTTGTTTTAAAAAAGAAAAGGAAACCTGGCTCCAGGTTTCCTTTTCGAGTAGTGGTAATTCACCCTTTGCAAAGGTCTATGAGACCGGCAGCGGACCCCGCCGGGTTCGCCACTGCGGGCCTCGGCGGCACAGACCTGGGGGTAGAGCGTTTTTCTATTTAACAATCAGTTTGGTTTGCAGCATGGTACCCTGGTACTGTACGCTGACCAGGTACAAGCCAGCAGCCAGCCGTGGTGTATAACTTTGCAGGGAAACGCCTTCTGCTAATGAAGCGGCTTCCAGGGTCTGGTAGACGTAGCGTTTACCAAACATATCCATGAGTTGTACCTTTACCTGACCGCTTTGGTTAGCCAGCCCATCTACCCGCAGGTAGATGTCGTTGCCCTGCACAGGGTTGGGGTAAGCGACCAGGCTGAGCGCGTTCAGCGGAGATATTTCTTGTTTTAGGGTAACGCTCACTACGTGAGAGAAGTCATACCTTCCATCAAAATCCACTTGCTTGAGGCGGTAGTAGTTGACGCCCTGTACAGGACGCCCATGCTGGTAGGTATAGCGAATCACCGCTGCGCTGTTGCCATGCCCGTCTACGGTGCCCAGCAGCGTCCACTGTTTGCCGTCGGCAGAGTGATGTACCTCGAAGAAGTCGTTGTTGGTTTCGGAGGCGGTCTCCCAGGTCAGCAGCACTTCCCTGTTTTGCGCTTTTGCCGTGAAGCTAAGCAGTTCTACCGGCAAAGGGTTAGCCGAACTCGTAGAGCCTGAGGTCATGATCTTTTCAGAGAAGGGTACTGCAATTCCACTGCTGTACTCCTTATTAGCTTCGCTCAAACCTGTGGCTTCATAGTTAACCCACTTCTTCACAAGAAGATCGTTATTCCACACCATCACTCTCAGGTAACTATGATCTGTCGCAATGGGAGAGACATCGCTTTGTGCATCCCAACGCAGACGGATTTGAGCATTCACAGGCCCGGAAGGAGCCACGTCGGCACCATCGCTTACTTTCCAGTATTCGTTTTGGCTGATGGTTTCGATAAGTTCGCCAATGATGTTACCAACCAAAGGAAGAAGATTAATCACCTCAAGTTCCTGCACCACGGCGTTTCCGTTGAAGTACTCCGCTTTCCAGGTCAGCGTTTGCGAGCCGGAAGATACATTCAGTACGCCAATATGCCCCCAGCGGCTGCCTTTTCCTACCGGGAAGGTAAAACTGCTTCCGTTGGCCATTACTTTATATAGAGGTCCATCTACATAAGCGGTGTCAGCACCTTGGTTGGCGGTTGCTGCCTGGTTTAGTTTCAGCAGGAAAGTATCTGGGTGGATCAATCCTTGGGTGAGTTTGAGTTCTGTGTTCACATCCACGTTTCCGGCTAAGATTACCCCTGAAATGCTATCGGTACTCGTGTTGTTGACTTCCAGCCGATGAAACTGGATGGTGCCTGCCAATGTGTCTACGATAGTTTGCGGTTCCATGCCGTTCAGTACAAACCAGGCATTGCCGGAGCCTCCACTGAAAGTGCCTCCACTGTACGATAAGTCGCCCTGGAGATTGACAGTTCCGTTAGAACCTACCTGGAAGGCGCCACTGCTGACTGTAAGGTTGCCTCCCACAGTTTTGCTGCCGCCCGTACCTCCATTGAAGGTTCCCCCGGCTACCGTCAGATCGCGCGAAATGTTTAGTGTTCCGCCTTTGTTATTGTATGCACCACCATTTAACAGTATATCACGCTGCACTGTCAGGGTACGGTTAAACTCATTGGATAAGGTGGCCGTCCCTTTGATCAGCAAGTCCTCACAGAGGGTAAAGTTGTTGTTAGGCATCTTTTTAAGGACCGAACCGTCAATTGTCAGATGCCGAAGCGTAGGAACGCCAGCCAGTACTTCGTAACTGCCGCTGCCTGTATACTCCAGCCCGCCGCCGGAGCAGGCGAAAAAGTCGTTGTAGAAGCCGGCCGGCAAGGTAACGCTCGTTGTATTGCTTGCCAAGCGAAGCGTGCCACTACCCGATACTTCACCTAGGCGATGCCCGATGGTTCCGTTGACTTCCACCACACTCCCCGCTTCTATCTCTGTGCGGTACAACCTTACATTATCGTTGTTCAGCGCCACGTTATCGCCGCTTCTGACAATGATGATCGCACCTATCGGTCCTTCTCCATCTACGACCGCCGGGGAGCCGTTGAGCGGTGTCCAGGTAGCGGTGGCTGTATAAACGCCGCCAGTGCCTGCTGTCTCATATTCGGGAACCTGGTCGGGAATAGCCCCCTTAATAGCTGCATCGCTATCGTTGACGCCCACGCCGGCCGTATAGTGTCCTGCAATGGTAGCGTCGGTAGCATTAGAGAAAGTGAAATAAATTTTGTTGGTTACCTCGTCAAAGTCAGTGGTAGAAAAAGCTTTATTCCAAAAAGTACTGCTCTCAAAAAGCTGTGCCGGAATGTAATTAGCCACTGTATAAGGCGTCGTCACGGCTACGTCGGCAGGGCTGTAGGTCATGACGGCTTCTCCGTTGAAATTACTTAGCCCGTTGCTTTTAATGATCCAGTGATATTTCAAGGCATTGTCCCGGTCTACAATCTCCGGATCAGGCGCTTCCACGTCTTCTACAATGCTGGGATGGATTTCGTTGGCCGGACGAACCTTCAGGCTGCCTGCGGAGCTTGAGGTCAGGTTGAACCATACCGGCGTATATTTATTGTGCCCTATCGGGAAGACCAGAGCGGTAGGCGTGCTAATCGTATTAAAATGCTTTTGTACGCCATTGTCTGTAAATGAGCTGTTGGTCTGTATCATGTTGGCTGCGCCGAACGTATTGACTTCCTCTATGGTGGCTGTTGCCTGGATTTCCAGCAGGCTTCCGCCAATATCAAACACACCGGCTTTCAGGCGCAACACGTTAGTTACAGAAAAGTCAAATCCGTTTCCATTGGGAATGAGTACGCCGGAAGGGTTGTCTATGGTTACCTTACCAAAGGTGCTGCTTCCGCTGTTGCTGCGACTCAACTCCTGGCGGCTGCTTCCGGCAAAAAGAATGCCCTGCCCTGTACCCGCTCCGCTCAGATGCGTACCATCGTGGAGCATGTCGCCCAGCAGGGTCAGCGTATTGCCGCCATCATTGAACGTACCGGCTTGCAGGCGGAAGGCTCCGGCGACCGTAGCATTCACGCCGGATGCCAGGCTAAGTGTATTATTGGCTGACTTTGTCAGATTATAGAAAATGGTGCTGGAAGTGCCGCTGATCTGCTGCGTTGCCGTACCGCTAAAGATAGTAGTGTTATTACCATGGACAAACGTACCGTTGTTGACCAGATTATTGTTCAGCGTAAGCGTCAAACCATTGGCGGACAGCGTAGCGCCATTGCTGATGGTCAATGCGCCGTTGAGGGTCAGCGGACGCACCCGCATGGCAAAATTAGGGTTGCTTGTTCCATTCAGTACGAGACTGCCCAATGCCACAGAAGAAGTGATGCCAAAGTTGCCTTGGCCTGCCGGTGTGTTAACATTGCCTACGTTGATGGTAGACCCTGTGGTATTAAACGTGGCAGGTTCCAGCAGCAGCGCGGTTACGGTAGGATTAGTACCATTCTGCCGGACAATAGTCAGGTTACCGCCGGTGTGGGTAAACTCACTGCCGGTGTTGAGTACTTCCAGCATCCCGCGGTTAGCATTCGGCGCTGTGCAGCTACCAATGACGACTGTGCCACCCGTTTGCCGGTATTTCAGGATGCCTGCCGTATTGACCAGGCTGCGGCGCACCTGCGAGCCGACGGTCAGCGAACCACTGCTGATCTCCAGCAAGGCATTGCCGGAGGTGGAATACTCGATATAGTTGTTGCCGTTTCCTACGCCACAGTTGCCAATGTTGGCAACGCCTCCGTTGATACGCAGCGTACCATCTAAGGCAATGCCTGTATCATCACCGCTGATGTTGACCGTACCTTGGGTTACTTCCAACGCTGCCGTAGCAGGAATGGCAAAATTAGCTCCGCCGGTAGAGAGGTTGATGGCGATGACCGGATCATTGAGAATCAGTGTGCCGTTTTGGAGTTCCACGGCTTTAGAAGTACCGTTGGTAGCGCCATTGAGCACGAAATTATTATTGAACGAGAAAGAGGCGTTTTGATTCGCTCCTTTGTTGACTACAATACGGTAGAAATCGGGAATATTGTTTGTCGCATTGGTAAATATGGCATTCTGATTATTATTTAGCTCAAGGATCACATTGCTTTGCGCCCCATCTTCCGCAGTAAAAAGATCAAGATATCCTCCATTGCCTCCATTTGCTGTTTGGTTTTTTTCCATCCGGATATTTCCGCCAACTAACAATCTATGGGCAAGATTAGCGGTTCCCCCGGCTTCTACGAAGATTCTGTTATCATCTACATCAATATCTGAATCCAGCGACAGATCGCCCTGTACCGTTAGGGTGTAAGCTTGTCCTGTATTTCTAAAAATAATGTGCCCTTCCGACCCGCTTACCGTACCGATGGTTCCCACCCGCAATGAATCTTTGACCAGGATATTGCTTCCCATGCGCAGCGTCCCGCCATAACGAACGTTCATGCTCTGGCATTCAATATCCACAGGGATAGTAAGGGAGGTGATATCAGCCACTGACCTCTTATTCCCCTCGATGCTCAGGCGGGGAAACTTAGTAGGCTGTGCAGGCGCAATGAGATGGGCACTGCCACTGTTACTTTCGTTATGGTAAATCCAGCTTGCGCCGTTGGTATTGGCAAACTCCCCGAAATCGCCTGTAAATGTTGGGGTGCTCGTGGAGTCCATGCGAATTTGTACTTCACCATCTCCGCTTATTTTGCCAGCTACCGCTAATCCTTTGGTTGGAGAGATAATTAATCTTGACTGTTCCCCTTCCACCAGGTTAGCTTCCGGGTTCTGCAACAGAATCAGTTCGGCAATGTCACGAGGGGCTGACGGAGTACCCACATTCAAACGTACTCTATGGGGGATATAGTTGCCAGGGCTACCGCTATAGCCTATGATAGCCACATCGCCTATTTTGGGGTTATCCGTAGCAGCCGTTCCTGAGTGCGAAGTTCTTGACCAGGTGGCAGAGTTACCCCAGTCGCCATCTTTTATAGAATAATAAATTTGTACGTTACCGCTAAACCGGCCTGCTACTCCAGCCGTATAGTTGGACTTTTCCAGCGTAAAGCCGCTACCGCCTCCGGCAAAAGAAAACTGATTAGTTCCACTAATCACACCTGATTCATTAGAACGTGTATAGGGTATCTCATCCAATACCTTACCGGGCACATAATTGTTACCACTATTCAGTTGAGCATTGGTGTGCGTATCACTGTTCGCGTACGTAAAAGTATACTGCACAACAGGCAACGCCGTAAAATCACGGTGACGTACCCGCCAGTAGTAAGATAAAATATTTCCACCGCTCAGATTGGTGGTAGCCAGTGGTAGATCTGCTACATTAATTTGTACATAACCATCGTCTGCATAATTAGAAAATGTGGCAGTCGCTGGGGTGTAGCGAATGGTGCTATTAGCATTGGTACCCATCGGAAAAAGAATAGCTCCATTAGCTCGTACATACATTTCCAGTCCACCGTCGGAGGCGTTGCCTGCCGTCTGTATCATTTTGGTGGTGCCGAAACTACTTCCGGCAATGCTGGCTGTGCTTCCCTGCATCGTAAGCTTGTAGGTATTGATGTCAAATACGCCGTCAGTCAGGGTAAGGGTACCAGTTACGATCATGTTGCTGCCCGCAATAGTAGCTCCGTTGGTATTGTTCAGGTCTATGTTGCCAAAAATACCGTTGTTCAGGGTGAGCGTTTGTGCGGCTGCCCCGTTGAGCAGCAGCTTTCCGGTGGAACCGGTCACGCCAATGGTACCGGCGTTGTACACATTACCCTTGGCTTGCAGCGTGGAAGTGTTGTACTTTAACGTTCCTTTTTCCACCCGCAGTTCATTGTTGATCACTACCGTACCTGAGGCAACTTCTGTTACTTCGCTGGCATTATCTTTGGCCACGACGAAACGGTGAAAGTTTTTGGTACCGTTCAAGGTGATAATACTTCGTGCATTGCCGTTGAAGGTGGTGGTGTTGGTACCGGTAGTATAGGTGCCGTTTACGGTCAGATCGTTGCCGATGCTCATATTGTTGCTGTTGGCGTTCAGCGTCTTGCCGGAAGCGATCGTCACATTGCCCAAAACTTTTAGTGCGGATTGCAGGGAAGCTGTTCCGTTGATTACGTCCAGGTTGAAAAAGGGAGCGGTGGTGCCGATCTTAACGGTTCCGTTATAGTTTGTTTTTATGCTACCGCCGGTCACACTGTAATTACCTTCGCCACTGCCGATTAAGATACCATTATTAGTGGCGTTGCCAGATACACCTTCTACGATGATCTCTCCCCCACTCATATTGAAGACCATGTTGCTATTATTCAGATGGAGCATAGCATAGGTGTTTCTGGCCCTGCCCTTGTAATCTGTTAATCTCACTGTACCTCCGTTCACGGTAAAAGTATATATCCCGTTATTAGCAGAATTGCTCAGTGCAATTTGTGTGGCGCTTAATTCTCCTCCATTCACTTCTATCTGTCCTGGGGCTTCGTCTCTGAAGCTAATGGCTACGGCTTCTCCCAGCAGAAAGTAACCGTTATCGATCTGAAGCTTGCCAAAAGCATACAGTCCCTGATTAGATTCATTGATATCGAAGTTATCGGGTGTTCCATGAGAAAAGCCTGTCCAGTCAGAATCTTCGTTGGCCGTGTTGTGTACTATGACCTCGCTTCCGTCCAGCAACAGGCGGGCGTTGGCGCCTATCTGAAAATCATTGCCGCCTTCGGTGAGCGATGGAATAAACGTTTTTCCTGTCAGGCGTAGCGTTCCCGCTTTGATCCACAGTGCTTTTTGTGTTTCAGGATTGCCACCCCCTGTGCCATCATTATTGTTCCAGCTATTATTATTTTTTCCAAATAAGGCAAAATAATTTTTAGCCGAGGCACTGAGTGCTACCTCATACGTCTGATCTACGCCTTTATCAACTACAAGATTATACAAGTCGGTAATACCATTGCAGGTAAGGCTGCTGTTGCTGGCTCCGGCCATTACAAGAGAAGCAGCCGTATTATCGTAACCCTTGTAATCAGGTACTGTCAAATTTGTCAGCCGTATGGTGCCGCTGTTGACAAAATCACCATAGACAATCATCTGATGAAAACTCTGATGATAGTCGCCGTAAGTACTTCCTGTGTTATCATTGTTTGCACGAATAATACCGGTTCCTACGGTTATAGAACCACTGGCTTCTACAGTCAGATTACCGTAAGCGGTGACTATGCGCCGGTTGGCAGCGCCGGTTGAAATATCATCATTGATCTGAAACACTCCCTGCTGGATCGTGAAGTTGCCGTTGAGATTGAGGTTGTTTTTCAGTACAACAGTATTGTTACTGGCAGTCAGGTTGATCACTAAATGGTTGAAAGTCCTAAGTTGGTTGATGGTCGTACCTGTACCGTAAATTTCTACCGTTCCGCCGATGGTAGCACTGGCAAAATCCGTAGCAGTGCCAGCACGAAAGTTGTCGCCGGTCAGTCGGATTTTACCGTTACCCCGGATGGTGGTGAAGTTGTGGCCGGTGGTCGCTGCCAGGTTCAGTTCACCGATAATTTCTATCGCATTGACAGTTTTGTTATTAACATCCATCGTTACGGTTCTGTGATGATCACCCTGTCGCCTGCCTGCGGCGTTTCGTTGTCGGGATTGACCAGTAAGGGCGACACACCTCCATCCAACGTCCAGACAGCGGTATTACTCCAGTTGCCCGACTGGTAGCTGTACCAGGTGCGGGCGTCCAGTCCGGCTACGGGGCTCTCGCTGTTGTTGGTTGTACCCAGGGTGTACTGCCCATCCGCCAGGTCGGCATCCGATACCTTGAAGGTGATCCTATCGCCTGAAATAGATTTGTCGACATTGCTGACAGGTACTATCTCATAGGTGCTGCCATTGTAGCGCAGCAGCACGTAGTAATCTTTATTTTGTGGATATTTGCCTCCTGGATACCCTTCGCTGAAATCAAAAGTGATGGCAGCATTGAGGGAGCCGGTTTTGTCTATATACCAGGTTCGGGCCCAGCGTTCTACCACGCCTGTGCCCAGGTTGCTGTTAGAAGTAGTATTTGAGAGGTTGTTGTGCCCAACTAATAAATATTCACCATTAGTATCTAAACTGCCGTCAAAAGTAGAAAGGATAAACTCGGCCGTATTGGCTTCGGTATGAGAAGTATTGTTGTCGCGCCCAATGCCCGCTACCTCATAGGTGTAGCCGCTGACTTCGGCGTATTTGTCGTTGGCAATGGCAATACCATATTTAGCACTTAGATAATTTTCTACTAAGATGCGTTGCGGTTGGTTCAGGGCACTTTTGTAAAAGATGACTTCGGCTATGTCTATGTCGTAGTAAGCGCTTCCCCAGCGGCCAATACTGGCTCCGTTGTAAGCAGAAAGTTTGTTATTACCATTTCTGTTACCTAATAACTGGCTGTTTTCATACAATTTACGATGGGCTGATGTAAGTCCTGATTCCAGACTATGGGTAAAAATTCCAAAAACATTGGCACTATTTCCGACAGCATTGGATACCTGTAATGCACTCCCTCTTTGTTCAAATACATAATCCGTATTACTTGCCCAGCCAAGGCTCAAATCCTGGTTATTACTGGTTGACTGCCCACCTACCCATCTTTTGCTGCCAAGAGAACGGCGGGCAGCTACTATCATGACGGTATAGTCTGTATTGACCAGCGTGGTACCGTCAAAGTCCAGGCGGTCTTGCTCTCCCGTGACGGAATTATCGAGATAAACGACCGACTTGCCGTTTAAATAATTGGTTTTAAAAACCGGCTGGTTAACCGCTGTGGTTTGTGTGGCATTTTTGCCATTCCCCGAACGGTCGGTCCAGGTAGCTACCAAAGCATTATTGCTCAAGCCGATCTTCTGTGCATCCAGCCACAATATGTTTTGCGGCTGTTGTCCGGCCGTACCGTTGGCATTGCCTACCCCGCCGGGACCGGTCTGCGCATAGCCTGCCAGGCTGGCAAGTAGTAAACTTAGGATGATAAGAATATTGGTTTTTGTGGTCCAGGAGTGCCTGTAATGGTCTTTCATAAGCCGTTTTAAAGAAATTTTTCGGGCAAAGAAAGCAATTATTATGTGTAACAGGATTTACCTGCACACCGGACACAGAAGCTAAGATGTAAGCAAAGGGGGGCAATGGTGTATTAAATCAGACAAAAAGAACAACACATACCTATTAAAATTAAAATATAAATACAAAAAATACCATTTCATATTTTTTCAGCAGAGTTTTTACCGCACTAAGGGGCTTCTGTCGCACCATATGTTGAATTATCGCTTAAACCTTACACAGGAAAGCTATCAGGCGAAGACAAGCATTTCATCAGGTTGGGTGACGTACATTAGATTTTGCTTTAAGCTCGTACATCCGCTTCTACAATCACTGCTTGATATGGAACACATGATTAGAATCTTCTCTATAGAAGATGATTTACTGTTTGGTAAGATGATCAAAGCCGCTTTGGAAAAAGAACCTAATTATGATGTGACTGTCTTCAGGAGCGGAGAAGATTTTTTTAACCACCTGCACCTCCATCCGGATATTGTCACCATAGATTATAACCTGCCTGGCATGACAGGTCTGGAAATCCTGAAGAAAATAAACAACTATGATAGCGACATTGCCGTGATCCTCGTCTCCGGGCAGCAGGAAGTAGAGGTAGCTGTAGAGGCTTATAAGCATGGTGCGAAGTATTATGTGATCAAAAATGCCGAAACATTTACGGAATTATCCTTCTGCATTAGAAACTTGACTGCCGATATCAACCTGAAAAAGGAAGTAGAAGTATTAAGAGAACAAATCATCGACAGGCACAAGTATGATACGCTCCTTGGAGAAAGTACCGCTGCCATGCACATCATTAAATTGATCCAGAAAGTTGAAAAAAATAATGTGCTGGCTTTGATCACCGGAGAAAGCGGCACCGGAAAAGAAGTAGTAGCCAGCGCCATACACTATAACTCACCACGCAAAAAAAAGCCCTTCGTAGCGATCAACCTGGCAGCCATTCCCGAAGACCTGATAGAAAGCGAACTGTTTGGACATGAAAGAGGAGCCTTTACGGGTGCAGACAGCAGAAGGATCGGCAAGTTTGAGGAAGCCGAAGGCGGAACCATACTGCTGGACGAGATAGGGGAGATGGATATTCACCTTCAGACCAAACTGCTGAGAATACTCCAGGAAAAAAAAATCTGCAGGCTGGGAAGCAACAAGGAAATAAAGCTGGATGTAAGGGTGCTGGCTGCTACCAATAAAAACTTAGGCAAACTGGTCAAAGAAGGCAAGTTCAGAGAAGACCTTTATTACAGGATACAGGGTTTCCTGATCCACCTTCCCCCCTTGCGCGAGCGCGACCATGATGTATTGCTGCTTGCCAGGCGTTTCATGAACGACTTCTGCGACCAAAATGCCCTGCCCCGCAAAATATTCTCCAAAGAAGCCATAAAAGCCATCCTGCAACACCCCTGGCCCGGAAACATCCGCGAGTTAAAATCATTCGTCGAAAGAGCCGTCCTGATGAGCGAAAGCGACAAAATCGGATTAGAAGACCTGATCTTTTCTCCAATCATAACCTGAAAAATTTCTCACCATACCATTACGTTCTGTTAAACTTCTACCATCATGAAATTAAAAAGAGCTATGAAAGCCAAAACTTCTCCCAAGCTGAAGCAAAAACTGATGCTGCAATATGTAGCCACAGGTATTGTACTTGCCCTGATCGTAGGAGGTGGCGTTTTTATCTATCTGAACCTAGGCAACCGTACCGATTCAAAGGCGGCTACCGGCAATAAGTTTTCTAAAAACAACTACACCGGTTTGTGGACTAATAACAATAGCTGGACAACCAATCCTGCGCCAGGCACTACGAACATTACGCTTAATATTGACATATCCGGATACATTACGCATGTGGGAAATATCAGCTTTGCCAGCGGTGCAAGCGCCACTTTAACAATAACAGATACCCTAGTTATTGACGGTAACCTAGTTATGGGAAACAAATCGGATATTGTCGTAGGAAATGGAGGCGTACTGGTCGTGACAGGTGATTTTACGGCTGAAAATAAAATCATATTAGATAACGGCGGAGTCATTGCCATTGGCGGAAACATGACTTTCCCAAATAACAGCCAGGATACTTATACAGGAACCGGTGGAGAATTATTTGTATTAGGAACCGTATCGGGAAATACTACCGCTTCAGGTGCCCAACAGGGTGAGGGAGCTTTACAAAACAAATACCCAAACCTTGCCAATTTTCTCAATGGAAGTGCCACTACCCTGCCTATTATACTTTCCTACTTCAAAGCGCAAGCGCAGGAGGGTAAAGTCGTCACGGAGTGGGCCACCGACCAGGAAATAGACAACGACTTTTTTACGATAGAAAGAAGCACTAATGGAAAAGAATTTGAGGTAGTGGGCACTTTACCCGGGGCGGGCAACAGCAGCGTTCAGAAAATGTATACTTTTACCGATAACGCCCCGCTCTCAGGCGCTTCTTTTTACCGCCTCAAACAAACAGACTTTGATGGCAAGTTTGCCTATTCCAGCATCGTAGCCCTTACTATGCAGCCCCAGGCTGTGGAGAGCAACAGTACGCTCACAGTCATATCGGTAGCGCCTAATCCTTTTGAAAAAAGCTTTTACGTAGAGTTTGAGCTAACCGCTGCCGGTCTGATAGAGGCGCGGTTAACCAACCTGCAGGGGCACATCGTAGCTTTCGAAACGATGGAGGGTGCTACGGGAAACAACCGCCACACTTTCCAGGATACCGATGGATTACCCTCAGGAACTTATCTGTTAAGTCTTATCCAGCGGCAATCCGGTGGGGAGCGCTCTGCTTCCAAAGCTATGAGGGTGATTAAAAAGTAGCGATGCTTTTAGCACCTTCTGGGATACTATGCTATAGATTTCCTGACCATATTTTAAGACGTTTTATGCCGATACCGAATTTGGGCTTTCAGGCGCTGACCAACTGGTAGGAGATGTGCTGCATCTGATCCAACTGACCGAAAAACGCATTGTCCGGCTTGATTTTAAACTTACGGGACATCATCTCTACCAGAATGTTCTCACTGATGTCCTGTACGCAGACTTTCATGGGACAATGCCCCGGGTAAGCCAGGGATATTTCTTCCAGTTTGCTTACCAAAGCAGCATCCAGTCCCTCCACAGGAATACAAATCTGGATACCGCCGGTCATTTTCTCCCGGATTTCGGTCAAAAGCTGTATCTGCATGGGGCGCAATTCCCAGACGCCGGGCTGGTTGTAGCGTTCTTCTACCCTGCCTTTGATGTAGACAAACTCTCCCAGGTTCAGGCGGTGCCTGTTGCTCAGGTAATCTTCTCCGAAAAGTGCCATATCCAGCGATGCCTGAAAGTCTTCAATGGTGATCAAGCCAAAAGGCTTTCCGTCGCGCGTCTGCCGTTCCATGCAGCGGGAGACGATACCGGCGACGGCAATTTCCTGGTTCCTGTAGCTGCTTACCTTGTCTACCGTGCAGGTGCAGAAGTTATTCATTTCCAGTTTGAACTGATCCAGCGGATGGCCGGAAATGTAAAAACCGATGACTTCTTTTTCTATTTTCAGCTTTTCCAGTTCGCTGTAGGGTTCACAATCCAGGATCTTCGGCAACGGTACTGCCATGCCGTTGGAGCCGCCAAACAGGGACTGCTGCGCGGCCTGGTCTTCCTGCTGGCTGGTAGCCGCATAGCGCGTGGCTTTTTCCAGCAGGCTCACATCCGCCGGGGGCGCATACAGGTACTGGCGGCGGTGTATGCCGGAGAAGCAATCGAAGGCACCGGCCATGGCCATGCATTCCAGCGTTTTTTTGTTGACCACCCGCAGGTTGGCGCGTTTGGTAAAATCAAAAATATCCTGGTACGAACCTTTTTCGTTGCGCTCATCAATAATAGCCTTGACAGCATTTTCTCCTGCGCCTTTCACGGCACCCAGCCCAAAGCGGATTTGTCTTTCCTTATTGACATCAAAAAAGTAGCTGCTTTCATTGACATCCGGCCCTAACACCTGAATCTGACTGCGCTTACATTCTTCCATAAAGATTGTCACTTTGTCGGAGTTGCTCATGTTGTGGGTAAGCACAGCGGCCATGTAGGCTGCCGGGTAGTTGGCTTTGAGATAGCCGGTTTGGTAAGCAACGACGGAATAGGCAGCGGAGTGGGAGCGGTTGAAACCGTACTGGGCAAACTTCTCCATCATGACAAACACTTCGGTAGCTTTGGCACTGTCGATATCGTGCATTTCTTTGGCACCCCGCACAAATATCTCCCGCTGCTTGTTCATTTCCTCCATCTTTTTCTTACCCATTGCCCGCCGCAGTAGGTCGGCACCGCCCAGGGAGTAGCCGCCCATAACCTGCGCAGCCTGCATGATCTGTTCTTGATAAACCATTATTCCGTAGGTATTTTTCAGGATAGGCTCCAGCAGCGGATGCGGATATTCTACCTTTTCCCGGCCATGTTTACGATCAATATAGTTGGGAATGAACTGCATAGGTCCCGGCCGGTACAAGGCGTTCATGGCGATCAGGTCTTCAATATTCGTAGGTTTAAGCTTTTGCAGCCATTGTCGCATCCCTTCCGACTCAAACTGGAAGGTGCCGACCGTATCGCCCCGCTGGTAAAGCTGGAAGGTCTTTTCATCTTCCAGCGGAATATCGTCTATGTCTATATCAATGCCGTGGTTGCGCCTGATGGTTTCCAACGCTGTCTTAATGATCGTCAGAGTTTTCAGTCCCAGAAAGTCCATCTTCAGCATACCGGCAGCCTCTACCACCGAGCCATCAAACTGGGTGATAAACAGGTCGGAGTCTTTATCCGTCTTGACGGGGATGTATTCCAGCAGGTCGTCCGGGGCGATGATGACCCCGGCGGCGTGGATGCCCGTGCCCCGCACGGAGCCTACCAGCGTGTGTGCCAGCTTCACAACCTCCGCCTTTTTGTCGTTGCCCTGCTTGATCTGCTGCAACTCGGGCACTTCTGCCAGCGCCTTGTCGAAAGTAGTCCCCGGTTTTTCGGGCACCAGCTTGGCCAGGTAGTTGGCTTCCGACAGCGGTAACTCGCTTACACGCGCTACGTCCCGGATAGACATCCGGGGTGCCATCGTACCGAAAGTAACGATCTGCGCGACCTGGTTGCGCCCGTATTTTTTAATCACATAATTGATCACATCCTGCCTGCCATCGTCGTCAAAGTCAATGTCGATATCGGGCATACTGATGCGTTCCGGGTTGAGGAAACGCTCGAAGAGCAGGTCGTACTGGATAGGGTCAATGTTGGTAATGCCCGTGCAGTACGCCACGACCGATCCTGCCGCTGAGCCTCTGCCAGGACCTACCTTGACGCCCATCTTGCGGGCTTCATTGATAAAATCCTGTACAATCAGGAAATAGCCCGGAAAGCCCATGTCTTTGATGACTTTCAGTTCGTGGTTAAGCCGTTCTTCCAGTTCGGGCGTGATGTTACCGTAATGCTTTTTGGCACCCTCAAAAGACAGGTGGCGCAGGTAGGCATCCTGGTCTTCAAAAGCTTCCGGTATAACAAACTTAGGCAGCAGTATGTCGCGTTCTAATTTGAGTTCTTCCGTTTTTTCAGCAATCTCATAGGTGTTGGTAATAGCTTCCGGCAAGTCCTGAAAGAGCTTTTTCATCTCTTCCTCGGTCTTGAAGTAAAACTCATGGTTAGGAAAGCCAAAACGGTGGCCCCGTCCATGACCGACAGGCGTCGCCAACTGCTCGTTGTTTTTTACACAAAGTAGCGTATCATGGGCGCTGGCGTCTTCCTGGCGGGTGTAGTAGACATTGTTGGTGGCAATGACTTTGACGTTGTACTTTTTAGCAAAACGCAGCAGCACTTCATTGACGCGGTTTTCTTCTTCCAGTCCGTGCCTTTGCAGTTCTACATAGAAATCATCACCGAATACTTTTACCCACCACTGGAAAGCTTCTTCCGCCTGGTGTTCGCCTACGTTCAGGATCAGGTCGGGTACTTCCCCGGAGATGCTGCCGGTCGTAGCGATGAGTCCGTCGGCATATTGTTCGATCAGCGCTTTGTCTACCCGGGGATAGCCGCCGTAGGAACCCTCTATAAATCCCAGCGAGCAGATTTTAGACAGGTTGTGGTAGCCCTGCTGGTGTTTGGCCAGCAGCAATTGGATGGTACGGCGGTCTTTAAATTCTTTGGAAAATTTCT
>JBBSNI010000092.1:0-15953 GCA_038232695.1 Cytophagales bacterium | reverse complement strand
TCATAGCAGCGATCGCCATGTTGGCATGGGCTTCAGCGTTATCTTTCTTTTTGATAGAAAGTTCAGCCTGGGTCATGGCTTTTTCGATAATGTCGGCACGTTCTGACTCTCCTACTTCCAACGCCTGTTGCAGGTAAGCGCCTGCCAGGTTGTTGTGTGCCTGCCAGCTATCCTGCTTCTTGATGGCGGCTGTGTAGATCTGCACTTTTTCGTCTGCACTTGGCGTTAAAGTACCGGCATACAGTAACTCTTCATTGGACAAGGTATCCAGGTCTATGTTGCCGGAAGACATTTGCTTGGCTAAGGTAGAGATCTGCGCATCTGTCTTCTTGTCTTTCACCGTCAGCACTTCCGTCTTGGCGGTACGCAACCTGGGGTAAATTTCCCGGAAGACTTCACGATAGGTAGGCAGCCGGTGCATACGGTCTTCTTTTTCTTCAAAAGTACCAGGGCCGTCAATAATGTCGTAATACTCCTGCTTTTGGCTGGCAGAAATACCATCATAGGTCTGGAGAGAATCTCTGAACAGTGACCAGTCGTCTACGACAGGCTTCAGGATAAAGTCGATAGAACCGGCAGCGCCCTGGTAGTCGTAGCGGTCCATCTGGTCTTTGTAATACTCCTCAATTTTGCCAGCCCTGTTTTCCGACAGGCGGGAGTTGATCCTTTCCGAACCTTCCGGGGAGTGGGTACCGGTGATGGAGACCGAGCGGGTCACGTTTTTCTCAGCGATAAAATTCCGGAGCATATCGCCGCGTTCACTTCTCACTTCAGAGGGTCTGAGCACGGCGCTTCCCTGGGAAAAGTAGAAGTTTACGTTAGTAGGTTCAAGCTCTTCCTGGTTGTTGTACCCGGAAGTTCCGTAAGCTACAAAGGTAGGTACTTGCACCAGTTTGGAGATAGCGATCAGTCCTTTGGCCACTTCCATGTTAGGGGTTTCGGCGGTCTTTTCGTTCTTCGGGTTAGAAGCTACGCCTTGTACGTAGAGCGTACCCTTGTTCATGTCGGGACCTTCGTAAGGGAAGGAGAAAGAAGCAGACTTTTTAGGTTGTTCTTTTTTGCTGTTAGGAAAGTCATCGGCGCGAAACTCGATACTTCCTGCATCGACGCGGGCAGAGTCGCCGTACACGTAAAAGGTGTTGGCAGTGTAGACTTTACCTTTTTTCAGCATCTTTACCGGTAGGGTGGCGGTCATGTCGAAGTTGACTGAGTCGCCATGTACTTCCAGCGGCGAAGGCTCTACGGTGAGCTCCTGATCTTTGGCCATTTTGACCATTTTTTTCAGAGAGTTACACCCGGAAACACTTACCGCACCTATCAGTACTAAAGCAGTAATTAATTTGTGGATTTGAAACATAATTTAAAAGTTTGGTTTATTTGGTGACGCGAAAATATTATCTTCTCATCAATATTACAATTTTGTTGAAAAAATAGTTAATTTAACTATGATTTGAACAGAGCAAGGTCATTTTTTGTTTGACAGAAACCTTTTTTACAATGAAAAAGCTACAATATTTTCTGGAAAAGCAGGCTTTTGGAGTATGTACCAAGCTGGGTAGCATCATGGATGTGTCTACGTCCAGCATCCGGCTGTTTTTTATTTATGCATCCTTTCTAACTTTTGGGTCACCTATCCTGATCTATTTATCGCTGGCTTTCCTGATGAACTTCAGAAGGCATCTGAGAAGAAGCAGGAATACGGTTTGGTATTGAAAGCTGGAAGCCGGAAGTCCGAAGAAAACGCTGGCTTTTCGGCTAAAATTTAAGCTCCGAAAAATATTTTTTCCCTTTCAAATAACGCTCACTGACCAGCAGGCGGGGCAATATACCCACATGCCTGCCCCGCCGTTTGGTAGTGACTGCTTTGCGGTGTGCTATCCATAGGTTTAGATTTCCTATGAATGTGACGATGCTTTGCCATACGGCTTTTCCGTCCTGGTATTTACCCGTTGCCACAAACCTAAGGGCAGCTACCCCATCCAACGCTATTTTCAGGGGCAGACGCCAGCAGAGTTGCCGGAAAGGTGTGTTTTTGAACAACATCCCTGTGCTGTTCCTGAAATTCAGATAGGTCTTCCGGGGGTTAGACACCGGCAGGGTTCCCCCGCCTACGTGATAGATCACGCTGCCGGGCTGGTAATAAACCTGGTAGCCCAGGGCGTGCATCCGCCAGCAGAGGTCAATTTCTTCCATATGGGCGTGGAAAATTTCATCAAAGCCCCCTGTGTCTAAAAAAATCTCCGTGCGGGCAAAGAAACAAGCGCCCGTTGCCCAGAAGACAGGCACAACATCATCATACTGTCCTTCGTCTTTTTCTACGATGTCAAAAATCCGTCCGCGGCAAAAAGGGTAACCGACCAGATCTATGAATCCACCGGCAGCACCGGCATGTTCGAAGTATTCTTTGTGATGGTAAGCACGCACCTTGGGCTGGCAGGCAGCCACTTCCGGGTGCTGCTCCATCAAAGTCAACATAGGCTCTATCCAGCCGGGTGTGACCTCCACGTCGGAGTTGAGCAGTATGCTGTAAGGGGTGTTGATCTGCCGGAGCGCTTCGTTGTATCCTTTGGCGAAGCCATAGTTTTCTGTGAACAAAATTAGGGTTATTTCCGGATAGTTGTCCTGCAAAAAGGCGACAGAAGCATCGGTAGAGCCATTATCAGCCACCACGATGTGATGTCCCTGGCTGTAGCGCACCACGGAAGGCAGGAACTGTTTTAAAAAATGTACGCCATTGTAATTGAGAATAACAACCGACACCTGGCTCATTTATACCATATTACCGAAGTCAAGCCCCGGAATGTTGGGTATGATGCCTTCGGTCGATTTTTTGAGTTCCTCTTTAGCTTTGGCGTCTACCGCTTCCAGGGCCATGTTAACGGCAGCAATGATCAGGTCGCACATCATCTCCTTATCATCCGGCTTGATCAGTTCATCATCCACTTCTAAGGAAATGACTTGCTTTTTCCCGTTGACGACGGCTTTGACCATACCCGCTCCGGACTCGCCGCTGGCTGTTACATGTACCAGATTGTCCTGCGCGGCTTTCATCTTCTGCTGCACTTCCTGGACTTTCTCCATCATTTTCGACATATCAAACATAGCGTGAGGTGTTAAGGTGTTAAGGTGTTAAGGTGTTAAGGTGTTAAGGACGAAACGCTTCCTTAGCATGAGGGGTTGTATGCTTTAGTTTTTTTACCATTATTAAATTTCCTTGAACAATGAACATTGAGTGCGCCCGGCGCCCGGTTGAGTGTTGAATATTCAAAACACTCCATACTCAAGTAAAAAAGTAACCGTCAACATATCAGCACCCTAACACTTGCGCACATTAACACTTTAACACATTATTTAGGATTCAACAAGGTGACAGAACCATTTCGCTGAAACTGATTGCCCAGTTCATCGGTAATGGTCGCCCGGTAAATATACACAGCTTCCGGGGCAAGCCTGCCCTGGTACGTACCGTCCCAGCCTTCATCTACCTGGCTGGTATGAAATACCATCTCGCCCCAACGGTTGAATATCTGTAACTCTATCCGGGCAATTAAGTTTGCCTTATACAAAAAAACATCGTTCAGCCCGTCGCCGTTTGGCGTAAAGGCGGTGGGGAAAACCACCTGCGCCTGCCGGGGTATCTCTATGCAATACTGGGTGCTCAGCCTCGATAAATTGCCGCAATCATCCAAGTAGGCGATCTGGTAACAGTACGTCGCACCGGGTTCTACGTTGGGGTCCCGGTAAGTGTAGGCATTCTCTGCCCCGGTGTTGCTTTCCACCGAATCGTACTGCTCCAAAGGCAGGCTGTTGCCTTCCCGGTAGAGGTAATAACGCTGCGCTTCGGGCGTAGCCTGCCAGATCAACTCCACGGCTATTCCGCGGGTTTGTATGCCAATAGAGTCTATGGCGGCCAAAGTATCCTGCCGCACGGCAGTCAGGCTGACAGCTTCCGACAGGCTGACCATCATCTCTTTTTGCGCGGTTACCTGGTAGCGGTATTCCTGCTGGCACTGCACGTCGGTATCTTCGTAAGCCGTCGTATTGACGGTGGTGAGCAGGGTACTGTCTTTCAGCACATCGAAAGCAGCAAAATCTGCTGTATGGGTTTGCCAGCTTAGGTTGTTGACCAAGTTGCCTGTTGTAGCTTGTAGCGCGATGCTGCAAAGCGTGTCTGAGTAGTTGTTAAAGAAAGGATCGCAGCGGTTGACAGCCGCTACGCGGAAACGGAAATATTCGGTGCGTGTATCTACCGACGCATCGTCTACGATAAAAGAGGCTGTATTATTGTCCAGACTGTAGGCAGTCGTAAAGGCGTCAGTGCCGCTATCGGCTCGTTCCAACTGGTACGAAATGTTAGGCTCCGGCAAGAGATAGTCTATCTGAATACGATGCTCATCCAGTACCCTAACGGTGTCTATTCTCCCTACTTCCAGGTACTCCTGGTTAAGGGTGGTAATCTGCACACTGTCACGGGCGCAGTTGGTGCTGGCGTTGTCAAAGATGCCTTCTACCGTCACTTGGTAAGTACCGGCAACATCGTATCCATACTTTTTCTCCGGCTCGTCAGCTACCGTTACGGTATCGGCCGGGGAGCCGTCGCCATAGTCGATGCGCAGCTTGTCGTAGTAGGTTTCCTGGCTGAGGTCTACGTAGATGCCATTGTTGACGCAGTTGTATACTTTGAAGACGGGCGGGCGGGGTTCCAGCACTTCTACGATCATAGAATCCAGTTGTGTCTCAACGCCCGCGCTCCCTCCTATGATCTGAAAGATTTTGTAAATGCCCGGCTCCCTATAGGTAGTATCAGGATTGTTCATCTGGGTGGAGTCAACGGTTAGCGGCTCATTGGGCCGGTAATCAAATTTGTAAAGAATGGTCACTTCGGCAGGGTTGACGCCGGAAGTGTTGTTTACCGCTACGGTCAGGGGAGCGCATCCCCGGATAAAATTTACCTCAAATCTACCTTCATCGCTCGCAAACTGCCCAAAAGCATACGAACTGACCAGCAGCAGCAAGGCAACGATGATAAAAAGTCTGTGCAGACACTTAGAGTATATATCCAAATGGCAAATCTCCAAAATGTGCCTGCTGTACGTACGATTCATCCCCCTACCTCCACAATGGAATTGCCCTTCAAAGGGTGACATTGCGTCACTACTTTCCCCCTTTGAAGGCAAGGCTGTCAAGTGTTCGTGGAACATCAATCGCTTAGTAAAGTTAATCGAAGTTCGGCACAGGTCTGTGAGACACAGACCTGGGAATTTTAGTATCTTTTTCCCCCAGGTCTGTGTCTCACAGACCTGAGTGGTAACGTTCCACGAACAATTGACAGCCCTGCCCTTTGAAAGAGGTAAGGGGGATGAATAGCCACCCTTATAAAACTTGTGTATATACTTTAGGTATAGAAGCGGACTGTACAAGGAATGAACCGTTTTCAAAGTCGAACCGCCGAGCGGCGGATTGTATCCACAACGGATGCCGCCCAACTGTTTTGCTATACAGAACGTACACAAAGCCAATTATTGTTTGATACACTCCATAATCTCTTCCATGCTCAACGCTGTCTGCTCGCCGCTTCTTAGGTCTTTGAGCCCGTAACGTTGGTTTTTGATCTCTTCAGCGCCTGCCAGCAGTGCCCAGGGAATCCCTTTTTTATCAGCATACGTCAACTGCTTTTTGAGCTTAGCCGTATCGGGATAGATCTCCGAACGGATACCGGCATCGCGCAACTGGGAAAGTAATTTGAGGGCATGTTTTTCGCTCTCGCGGTCGAAGTTGATGAGCAGCACCTGGGTAGATGCCAGGCTTTCGGGTGGAAAAAGGTCAAGTTCTTCCATCACATCGTACAGACGGTCTACGCCGAAAGAGATGCCTACGCCCGAAACGTCCGGCAGACCAAACACACCCGTCAGGTTATCATAACGCCCGCCGCCGCTCACGCTGCTGGTCAGCGAAGCGTTGTTGACCTTGACCTCAAAGATCGCCCCGGTATAATAGGACAATCCCCGCGCCAGGGTCATATCAAACTCCAGAGGTATAGATTCATGACCGAAATCCTGTGGGCGGCATTCTGCTACCCGCGCAAAGACTTCCTCTACTTCAGCCAGCCCCTGCCTGCCTACTTCCGACCGGCGTCCCGGCGAAGATTGCAGCAGTTGGGCGGCCGCTGCCAACCGTTGCTCGTTATTTTCTTCCGTGCTGAAAATAGGGGTCAGCTTCGTTAACGCTTCTTCGGTAAAGCCGCGTTCGCGCAGTTCCTGCCACACTTTTTCCTGCCCTACCTTATCCAGCTTGTCGATGGCGACCAATAGATCGGTTTCTTTACCCTGGGCGCCGATGGCTTCCACCACCCCCTGCAACAGCTTGCGGTTGTTGATCTTGATGGTAAAATCCTGAAGGTTCAGCTTCCGGAAGACCTGCGCGATCATCCCCACGATCTCGGCTTCGCAAAGCAGGGAAGTCGTGCCCACCACGTCGGCGTCGCACTGGTAAAACTCGCGGTAGCGACCCTTTTGCGGACGGTCGGCACGCCACACGGGCTGGATCTGGTATCTTTTGAAGGGAAAGGTGATCTCATGCTGGTTCATCACCACGTAGCGGGCAAAGGGAACCGTCAGGTCGTAGCGCAGCCCTTTCTCTGCAATAAAGGGAATGATGTATTGCAGATTATATTTTTCTACCGACTGCTGGGTGAAATACGCCGTAAAATACGGTATCACTCTTTGCCGGACTAAAGCTTGCTTAAACTTGGTGATCTTCCGCTCTATATTTTCTTCCGCATAAAGCTTTAAATCAGAAAATACATCCACAAAAATATCAGCTATTTCATATTCTTCAAGGAAAATCCGTATCTGTTCTCCTATCTCTTTTCTTTTCAAAACGGCATCATTACCGTTTTTTAGGGCTTGCGCAAAACCTTCTTTGATCTTTTGCGCTGCCTTTGGAGTATACTCTTTTTTGTCTATGCCTGTTAGTGGACCTGAAAACGGAAAGCCTTCTAGTTTGCCGGAGAAGGTAAACAAGCCCTTTTCTTCCTGGCTCAGTTGCCGGGCAATTTCCTCAAAAAACGCATTAAAAAAATCGGTCAACTGACCTACTTCTTCCGCACTCAGGCTGAATTCTGTCTTGACAGGGCTGAAAAAGTCGCCAGAATCCAGGATGCGGAAGATCAGCTTGTCGCCTTCATCGCCGTATTTGCCCGTCAGCACCGACAGGTTTTCCATACTGGGCGTTTCCAGCGGCTGGTAGCCATACAGTCGGAACACTTCCCGGATGGTATCCAGGATAAAGTTTCGTTTGGCCATCTGTGCCGGACCGAAGTCGCGGGTGCCTTTCGGCAGGGCGGGTTTCTGTGATACTTGTTTTTTACTCATGGATCGTTGTAGACCGGCTTTCGTCCGGATTAAAATCTTTGAAAGCGTCCTGGATGTTTTTGTCTGTAGATTTCTTGGGGTTCTTCCAGGCGGCGTCCAGTTCCAGCGTAGTTACATCCTTCAGGCTTAGCGTCAGGATCAGCTTACGCAGGTCTTCGCTAAAATCGTTGCTGCGGCGGCTGTTGGGCAAGGCATATTTTCCGGCAAACACATTGCCCTGCGTCTCCAGTTCGGTCAGCTTCTGGTTGATATAACTTAGCTTCTCAAAAATACCGCTGGCATCGCGCCCGATCACGTTGCTGGCTTCCAGGCTGCCCAGCGTCATGGAGGTAGTGCCGCCGATGCCACTCACATATTTCTGTGCGCTGGGGTCATTATTGAGCATCACCGGCGAAAAGCCCGTCACCGCACCCAGCGAAGCGGTGGTGATGGCACGGTGTTTTTTGCCTTTCTTGGCACGTTTGTAGTCCCTTTTCAGCTCTTTTTCCCGTACATGCAGTTGCTCCATCAGGTTCCATATTCTGACCAGGCCGGTGCGGTACTGGCTGTACAGCAGGCGGTCTTTTTCCAGCAAATTTTCGGCATCCTCTACCGTTACGCGCACCTGCTTTTCCTGCCGCTGGTTGGCACGGTCCAGCACAAAGAAAATAAGGGTATAGGTAGCCGTATCGCCGGGTTCCACAAAAAAACTGTAGCCGGGCGTCCAGACAAACTCCCACTGTGTAGGGTCATTTCTTACCAAAGCGCTCTTAGGAATGCGGCTGTTGTCTGTCACAAAATCAAAGGTCGTAATATCCTGGTCGCCATTCGGGTCCGACAGGTAAAACTTCAGGTTCAGCGTTTCGTCTTCTTTGATGCGATAAGTATCCTGGTTGGGTACCATAGAAAGGTCGGGCGGTAAATCCTGCTGGGTCACTTCCACTTTGAGCTTTCCGGTCGTATGTGCCTTATGAGGCTGATCTTCCACCAGAAATTCCAGCCTTAGCGGTTCTTTTTGCAGACGGTAATACTGGCTGATAGAAGGTTTCCAACTCAGTTCGCCCTTGCCGTTGAGCGTCATGCCCTGCGGCATCTGCGACAAGACAGGCTTAAAGACGATAGGGTCGTTGTCGGGGTCTCTGATGGCGTTGCCGTTAAGCGGGTAGGTATTCTGCACCCCATACTGTACATAAAAGGGTTTGAGCTCTTCTACCTCCGGCGGGCGGTTGGTGTGGTACACCGTCAGGTTGATCTGTTCTTTGTCGGTTTCTCCGCTGGCATTGACCACCTCAAAGATCACCGGTACCGTTTTGGTTTCTTCCAGGCGGTCTACAAAGTCAAAGTCAGGCTGCCAGTAGAAGTTACCCAACGTATCGAAGCTGACGCCTGTTTCGCTGCCTTTGGCCAGAGCGAAGGTATAATTTTGGTCGGTGCCGCCTGTCGCCTGTAGCTGTAACGACATAGTTTGTCCTTCGTTGACGGTATTCCAGTCGGCCGGGCGGGGCAACAGCAACCTGAGCGGGGCAACGCCTGCTATGTTAGGCGCCACCTCTGGCTGGGGAATGGCAATGAGTTGCAGTTTGCCCGGTATCTGGTCGCCATAAAGGGTATCCTGTACCTGGAAGGCTATCTCAACGGGCTGCCTTCGCAACTGCGCATATTGCTCATCGCTGGGGCTCCAGCGAAATACGCCGCCGGGTGTAAGCTGCATCCCTTCCTGCCAGCGGCTGTTGTCGGCGACAAAGCGAAAGGCGTTGCCCACCCGTATTTCGTAGGTATTGTCTGTATCTTTTTTGACATAAAACGGCTTCAAGCCGGTGAAAGCGGGCAGTCGGGTTTTCTGGCGGACGACGAAGTCTACCTGCCGGTTGATGACCTGTCCGCCTTCGTTGGCTACCTCGAAGATGACCGGAAAGGTTTTGCTTTTTTCCTGGGCATTGACCAAATGATACGAAGGTATCCAGCGAAATTCTCCATCTTTGTCCAGCAGTATATCCAGTTGCGGGTCGGTCACCGCCGAGAAGGTATAGTGACCACTCTGACCACCAGTAGCTTTTAGGCTGAACGACAAGGTTTCCCCTTCGGAAACCACGTTCCAGTTTTCCCGGTCGGGGAATTGGATAGCCATGTCATTTTGCGCAAGCAAGTTGGTGATGGACAAGATGGTAAAAAGGAACTGCCAAAATATTTTCATACGCTATTTTGATCGCAAAAGTAAAAGTTTTTGTGTATAGTACGCGACAAAACCCAATAGAATTAAGAAGTCCAGCCGTCTATCACACATTGAAACTCCATCAATTTATATCGTGTGCTACTTATACCAATTACCCCGTTAACGAAATTTGTGCAGCCATATTTTTTGACTTTTTCAAGACCCCTCCCCGCTGCATATAACTATTCCGTGTATTTACTTCTCATGTATTTTTTCGGATAAACTTGTATCATTTTTGAGCTAATTTTGGTCTTCGAAATACTTTGTTTATTTAAAGATTTCACCAAATAACTGTATGAAACTAACCCTCACGACCCTGCTGTTGCTGGGTAGCCTGCTCCAAGCCGCTGCTCAGAAGTATACTATCAGCGGCTATGTGAAAGACGCTGCCAGTAGCGAAAACCTGATCGGTGCCAACGTCTTTGATAAAAAAACACTGTCGGGCACCAGCAGCAACAACTACGGCTTTTACAGCCTGACCCTACCCGCCGACAGCGTGACCCTGATCTATTCTTTTGTAGGCTACGGACCGGCTTCCCTTACCTTTCGCCTGAGCCGGGATACGACGATCAATATAGGACTTACCGACCAGGCTCAGTTGGAAGAGATCGTGATCTCGGCAACTGAAACTGAAAGGATAGAGCAGGTCACGCAGATGAGTACGGTTTCTGTGCCGATAGAGCAGATCAAATCCCTGCCTGCCCTGTTGGGCGAAGTGGATGTGCTCAAAGCGCTGCAACTGCTGCCGGGCGTGCAGTCGGGCAGCGAAGGCAGCAGCGGCTTGTACGTGCGGGGCGGCGGACCGGACCAGAACCTGATCCTGCTGGACGGGGTGCCGGTGTATAATGCCTCTCACCTGTTCGGCTTTTTCTCGGTCTTCAACCCGGATGCGATCAACAACGTCCAGCTCATCAAAGGCGGCTTTCCGGCCCGCTACGGCGGCCGCTTATCTTCAGTCATTGACATTAATATGAAGGAAGGCAACGCCAAGGAGTTTCATGGCGAAGGTTCGGTCGGTATTATTGCTGCCAAGCTTACGCTGGAAGGACCTATTATTAAGGACAAAACCTCGTTTATTGTCTCCGGCAGAAGAACCTACATTGACTTGCTGACCCGTCCGCTTATCCGGGCGCAGACCGATGGGGCGACCGCCGGGTATTTCTTCTATGATGTCAATGCCAAAGTCAACCACAAATTCTCTAACCGCGACCGGCTATACCTGAGCACTTACTTAGGCGACGATAAATTTTACGCCAAGTTCAAAGAAAGCCAGGTCTATAATAATGAAGACCTGGAGTACAGAACCGACAACGGCTTGCAGTGGGGCAACCTGACGTCGGCGCTGCGCTGGAACCATATGTACAACCCTAAGCTGTTCAGCAACCTTACGCTCACCTACAGCCGCTACCGTTTTGACACCTTTCTGGAATACGAAGACGAATACTATGACGAGGAAGAACAGAAGAAAAAAACAGACTATGCCCGTGCCGCTTACCTGTCGGGCATCAACGATGTAGCGGCCAAGATAGACTTTGACTATATTCCTTCTCCCCGGCATTTCGTCCGCTTTGGTGCCAATGCCATCCGCCATACGTTCAAGCCCGGCGCTTTTAATATTGTCACAACTGGACAACTTGAGTCGCCTGTTGATACCACGCTGGGCGCTAATGCCACGTATGCGACAGAATACGCTGCCTACGCCGAAGATGATTATGAGGTGACCGAAAAGCTCAAGATAAACGCCGGGCTGCATCTTTCCGGCTTTTATGTCAACCAGGAATTTTATACCTCGCTGCAACCCCGCCTGGCTGCCCGGTATTTTCTGGGCAATGAGCTATCGGTAAAAGCTTCTTACGCCCGCATGACGCAATTTATTCACCTGCTGACTAACTCCGGCATCGGCTTGCCAACAGACTTGTGGGTGCCTGCTACCCGCCGGATTGCGCCGCAGGACGCCCAGCAGGTCGCGCTGGGTTTTGCCAAAGGGCTGCGCCGCAAGTACGAGATCAGCCTGGAAGGCTACTACAAAGACATGCGCCACCTGATAGAATACAAGGAAGGGGCAAGCTTCTTCAACGTCAGCGGCGACTGGCAGGATAAGGTCACCAGCGGCGACGGGCGAAGCTATGGGGCTGAGTTGCTCATCCAGAAGAAAGAAGGCCGCACGACGGGCTGGCTGGGCTATACGCTTTCTAAAACCGAACGGCAGTTTGACGATCTCAACCGGGGTCAGTGGTTTCCCTATAAGTATGACCGCCGCCACGACGCCGCTATTGCTGTCGTACACCACTGGAAAGAAAGGGTAGACCTTTCCTTCGACTGGGTCTTTGGCACAGGCAACGCCATTACCCTGCCAGTGGCAGTATATGCCGGGGAAGAAGCAAGTCCTGGCTACAACTATTATCCGGGCGAGCCCAGGCCGTTTGATCCGCCCAAGGTGTATGACTATGGGTCGCGCAACAGCTTCCGGATGAAAGCCTACCACCGCCTGGATACGAGCATTGCTTTCAGGAAAAAGAAACGCTGGGGCGAACGTACCTGGACTTTTGGCTTATACAATGCCTACAGCCGTAAAAACCCTTTCTATATCTACCTGAGCCAGGAAAGTGAGTATTTGGGAAATGGCAGCTACCGGGAGAAAAACCAGTTTAAGCAGGTAAGCCTGTTTCCGGTGATACCGTCTTTTAGCTATAGCTTCAAATTTTAACCTCCCGCACGTTTATGAAAAGCCCGTATCTTTTTTTGTTAGGCAGTGTTCTGCTGGGCAGCATTCTGCTAAGTGCCTGCGAGACAATCGTGGAGATAGACATACCCCGGGAAGCGCCCCGCCTGGTCGCCAACGCCTTCATCAATCCCGACAGTTTGATCTCCGTCCGGGTGAGCCGCAGCAAGTTTGTGCTGGACAATGCCCCCCTCAAACCTATTGAAAATGCGACAGCGCAAATCTTTGAGAACGGACAACTCCGCGAAAGTCTTGAACATACCGGGCAGGGTTTGTACGTTTCCAGCTTCAAGCCGCAGGTGGGCAGCGAGTACACCTTGCAGGTAGCCGCCCAGGGGTTCGAAAGCATATAAGCGACCAGTTTTATCCGCCAAAAAGTACCGATCCAGCAGTTAGCTTATGACACCACGCTGACAAGCTATGGAACTTCCTGCATCAACGACTCCTGCTACACCAACTACAGCCGAAGCTTTACATTTGATCTGACGCTAAAGGATGATGCTGATAGAGAAGACTTTTATGCGGTAGAGGTTTATATTGATTATGTCTACATCAACGGTTACTACGACCATCTGACAGGTGAGTATATAACAGGCGACACCTCTGTTTACCAGCGTCCTGTTTATCTGTACTCCACTGACCCTGCGCTGGTCGACCCGGGCTTTGCCGATTCTGATGAGGGCGGCACCTATGGACAAACCCTGCTGTTTACCGACGAGATTTTCAGTGGCAAGTCCTATACCTTTGGCTTTGAAACCAGCGACTATTTAGGTGAGGAAACCCAGGAAGTTACTGTTGTACTGAAAACACTGGAAGAAGCGCAGTATCGTTACCTTCGCTCCCGGGAGTTGCAATACCAAAACGAAGGCAACCCCTTTGCCGAACCCTCGCCCGTGTACAGCAATATCCAAAACGGCTACGGCATCTTTGCAGGCTACAGCGCCGACCAAAGAGTGATCCAGGTGAAGTGAGAAATGGATGGAAGACGGAGGTACTAAGACGGGAGACAGAAGCAGGAAGCAAAAACTTCGGACTTCCGTCTCCGGTCTTCCGGCTACCAAAATAAAATAGCCCCGGATTTTCATCCATCGCACAAAACTTTTACCTTTGCCCCCTCAATTTAAAAATTATTACCATGGCCGTTACCCGATTAAAAAGAAAAGAACGCAGAAATAAGATTGTTTCTAAGAAAAGAACCAATAAGATCAAAAGCCTGATGCGCAAGCCGGCTATCAAGAACATAGACATAGAGAAGATCAAGGAGGAGTTTGCCCAAAAGGGAGGCAAGAAAGCCGCTTCTGAAAAGGAAGAAAAGCCTTCGGCGCAGCAAGCATCGTCTGCTAAAGACAAAGAAGCTACTAAAGAAGACCCCAAAGCCATAGCCAAAGAACCCACTAAAGGGGAAGATGTTGAAAAAGAAGATAAGGCAGTTGCCAAAGAGCCTGCCAAAGCGCAGGTAAAAGATACGCCCGCTCCTAAACCGGCATCCTCTGATGATAAAAGTGAGGAGTCGGAGGCTTAGAGCTGATTTGCAGTGTGCAAAAAACAGTAGTGCCTGACAGACAACCCTTTAACTGATCCTGAACTATCGTAAGGCACTGGATTTTCATGTTCTGTTGCCTGAAAACTTACAGGGTACCAGATGCAATACGATTTTTCTTACATAAAAATTACTTTGCATCAGGTGCAATGCTATTTTTCTGAAAAAACAATGGCATTGCATCAGCGAACATACCTTTTTTTCGCCAATAACAAGGCTAACCTTTAGGTTAGCTTTTTTTGTCACTGTGCCGGGCATTTTATTTTCTGAGTATTGTTTTGATTGGTAATGATTCAGGCGGTTCACCTTGCCAAAGTACAATTTCTGATACTTTTGAAGGAAAATCAGCCTGATCTACTCTTCCCAGCTATTCTATAGACAGGCTTTTCCTATGAAGTGCGCGTATTAGCTAGTAAATTCAGGCTGTTTTTTGGAAGGGACGGGTTGTTTGTTTTTGCCGCTTTTGCCGTTGGTTAGCTACCTGTACGGCGTTAGCGGTGAACACGCCAAAGCGGACGCCGCCCGGTAAATCCAGACCCGTTCGTTAGCTTCATTGCGGGCTTTGACTTTGCCCAGTCCGTCGTGGTTCTTATGGTTACCTAATCGGAATGCCGACGCAGCGGCCCTCCCATCGGTTAGCCCGTTCTTTATTGAGGGCATCTTTAAGCTTTTGCTGCTCTTTAGCCCATCGCTGATCTTTGGGTTTTGGTCCCTTGGGCTCAAAGCGGACGCCGCGCGGTTGTGAAAGATATGGTGTTTACTACAAAACCGACGATTCTCATTAGTAGCATAGCGGTGCCCCGCCGGGATGCGGTCTGCTGAGGCTTGACGGCATTCACCAAACATGACTTTGTGTTTGATGACACTGATCTTAAAGCGTTTGCACTCGTTGAAAGTCCGGAAGCTACAGTATTCAATCCAACACAAGCCGTCCGTCTGCATCATATGGACTTTGGCCCCAAATTCGGTAGGCTTGTTTTCTTTACCTCGTTTGATGGGGCGAATATAAGGTTTGTGCAGGGATACAATGCGGTCGGACACTTGATGGGTAGCCTGATGATAGAGGTAACCCTGTTGCTGTAGCACTTGCTTGATGGTACGCAGGTACTCATAGAAAGGTTCGTCAAGCTGGGCTACTAATTGTCCTGTGTTGAGCAAAGCTTGCAAGGCAGCTAAACCTCGGCTCAGTAGGTTAAGTAATGACTTAACACGCTTATGCTTCTTGTTATGAGCCTTACGTTTGAGTTTAGCATATCCCAGGTACTTTCTGTGCTGAACATCAAAGCGTTCTTTTTCTTTACCTAAGGGTACCTTCAATTGCTTGCGTAGTGCAAAAAGCTGCTTTTTGTACACCCATACACAGCATTCCCAAAGAAGCTTTACATCAGCCACCGTGGCGCGGTAGGATAGCGGATGTAGCTTTCGTAACAAACAGCATCCACTTTGAGCACCTGCTTAAAATTCATCTCCTCTTGCCAATGATTGGCCAGCAGAGCTTGCACTTGATCCAGATCGGCTTGGTGAGCCAGGTAACCCCTCACTCGGCTAACCATACCCGTATCGCCAATGCGCTGCCCCGGAGATAAACGCATATGACAAAATAATTGCAAACACGGGTTGGTATTAATGTGTTCAATTAAAGCTTCATCAGACACACCTAACTCATGTTTAAGCGGCCGCCGCCTTTAGGTTTGCAGGGTAGTAAAATTCTAAGAAAGCAATTGTTGCTATTAAGCTGTGAATATGTGGGTCGCCGTGACGCGGTAACTCGATAGAGTTATCCACATATTCACAGCTTAACCACCAGCCTAAGTGCACTAGGGCCGCCGCCAGGAGAGAGACCTACGCCGCGATCGCCCGAATTTTAGGCTTTACTTACTATAGGATGACCGTTCATATAGAAAATTACCTCCCGCATACAGAAACGGAGAGAAAACCCGCATCCGTTGATCCTCCGTTGCTCCGTTGGCGCGAGCCATCCCGACCGGACGTCTACGCTCGTGTCTTTTATTATTAAGGCTTCCAGCCTTGTAGACATGATGCCTACCAATTAATAGGCACAAGCGTGGACGCCTTATGCTGTCTCATAAAAGTTGTAAATTAGGGCAAAAACATAAACTATACACT
>JBBSNI010000091.1:0-15990 GCA_038232695.1 Cytophagales bacterium | reverse complement strand
GCTTGTTCCGCCCACTGCCCTGGGACGGCTCTACGACCTTGCATCTGCTCAACGGGTTAGAGAATCTGGCCTTGCTGAGCATTGTCTTGCTGGGCCTGTATTCGTGGCTGGCAGGAAAGATCGTGGTACAGGAAAAGTTGCTGGTATCGGCGGCAGTGGCTTATATTCTTTTGCTCTCTGTGCTGCTGGCTTTCTCTACGCCTAACTTTGGTACCCTGATGCGCTACAAAGCCGTCTTCCTGCCCTTTCTGCTCTACCTGAGTTTGGTCGCCTGCAAACCACTGCTGAAAAATCCAAAAGGGAAGTTGGAAGCCCAACCTAGAACTAAAAACTCAGAACCCAGAACTTAGAACACAGAACTAAAAACTCTAAGAAATCACGTTGATAGGAATATTAGTCAGGTCTGTAAAGTATTCAATGTCTTCTTTTAGGTTTTCATCTTCTTCGGTATAGTACCAATTGAAAACCAACTGCTTGTCTTGTTTTAGCAATACTTCCAGCCGTTTGATAATTTCAAACAAAGCTTTGGAAGAAGCGGTATTGAAGTATTTAAAGCGTAAATTCAAGGTGGTCTCCGGCTGTGGATGCAGCAGGTAAGCCTCTATCCACTGAATAACGGGGAAATAAAATGCCAGCGCATCCTGCTCATCGGATATACCACTGATGTCCAGAACACCAGTTTCTGCGTCTAATCGTACGTAAGGCGTCGTATTGGTCGCCTCTATCTGAAATGATTCCATAAATATTTTTATTCTTTACTGACGGGTTTTACCAGCTTATTAGCAAATACAAAATCTCTGAGTTCCTGCACCTCACTGTCCAGGATGGTGTCGTTGCTGCCTTCCCAGAGTTTATGTCCTTTATAGAGAAACATCACCTTGTCGCCAATACCGATGACAGAGTTCATATCATGGGTTACGACAATGGTGGTAGTATCAAACTCTACCGTGATTTCTTTGATCAGGTCGTCGATCAGGATAGAGGTCTGAGGATCCAAGCCTGAATTGGGCTCATCGCAAAACAAATACCTGACATCATTGGCGATGGCACGGGCAATGCCTACTCTTTTTTTCATGCCGCCGCTGATCTCCGAGGGCATCCGCTTGTTTACATTTTCCAGCCCCACGCGCTTTAGACAGAAATTAACTCTGTCCAGCTTTTCATCCACAGGCATATCCGTGAGCGTATCCAGCGGGAATTTGACGTTGTTTTCTACATTCATAGAATCAAACAGGGCTACCCCCTGGAAGAGCATACCGATCTCCCGCCGTATTTCTGTCTTCATATCCTTGTCGGCATGGGTAAAGTCCCGCCCGTTATAATGGATAGTTCCTGTATCGGGTCGCACCAGTCCTACGATACATTTGAGCAGAACGCTTTTGCCCGTACCGCTGGCGCCAATGATGAGATTGGCTTTTCCCTGTTCAAAAACACCGCTGATGTTGTCCAGCACCATCCGCCCTTGAAAAGATTTGGTGATATTTTTTATTTCTATCATAAAAACTAATCAAACAAACTACAGGAATAGTTCGGCAATCAGATAGTCGGCCAGCAGGATGACAATACAACTGTTGGTGACGGCACTGGTACTGGCTTGTCCTACCTCCAGGGCGCCGCCTTTGGTATAAAATCCTTTGTAAGCAGAAATAGAAGAAATAATAAAAGCAAATACGACCGCTTTGACCACCGCCATAAGTACGTTATACGACCTGAAATCCAGGCGCAGCCCGTAGACGAAATCTTCGCTGGAGACTACACCCGTGAGGGTAGCCACCAGGTAGCCCCCATAGATAGAAAGAAACCCGGCTACGATCACCAGCATGGGAAACATGATCAGGGCTGCCGTTATTTTGGGAAATACCAGGTAAGACGAAGCATTGATCCCCATGACCTCCAAAGCATCAATCTGCTCGGTAATACGCATAGTGCCCAACTCGCCGGCAATATTAGAGCCTACCTTGCCGGCCAGCACAATAGAGGTGATCGTAGGGGCCAACTCCAGCACCGTCATATCCCGCACAACCGTACTGATGACTGACGTGGGCACAAACGGGCTGATCAGGTTGGCTGCCGTCTGCACGGTCGTTACCATACCAATAAAGGTAGCTACAATGGTCACCAGCGTCAGCGAGTTAATACCAATCAGGATCGCTTCGTCTATGGTACGCTTCACATACGTCTTGAAAGCCTCCATTTTGGTAAACATACTGCCAATGAAAATAATATATAATCCTATACTATGCATAAATTATAAGGGGTTAAAAACAGATTGCATAGATAATCATTATAACTTTACCTCCCATACAATCTTACGATAAAAGTATTAACGGATGAACAAGCTTGCTGTTATTACCGGCGGAACAAAAGGTATCGGTAAAGCCCTGGTAGCGCGCTTCGCTGCCGAAGGCTTCGGTATTGTTACCTGCGCCCGCCAGGCAGATGCCCTGCAACAACTGCAAAAAGAAATGACCACCCAATATCCGGGACTTCCTTTCTTCTACCAGGCAGTGGACGTTTCGGTCAAAGCCTCGGTACAGGACTTTGCTGCTTTTGTACTCAGCAAAGAAATGCCCGTAGCCGTGCTTATCAACAATGCCGGTGTATTTATTCCGGGTACGATCCATGAGGAAGAAGACGGTGTGCTCGAGACGCTCATACAAACCAACCTGTACAGTGCTTATTACCTGACCCGTGCCCTCATCGGCGATATGAAGCAAAGGAAAAGCGGACATATCTTTAATATCTGCTCGGTGGCAGGCATGACAGCGTATGCCAACGGTGGCTCCTACAGTATTTCCAAGTTTGCGATGCTGGGCATGAGCAAGTCGCTGCGCGAAGAGATGAAGCCTTTTGGAGTGCGCGTTACAGCCGTGTTGCCAGGAGCTACCCTGACCGGTAGCTGGGCGGGAACTGATTTGCCGGAAGAACGCTTTATGAAAGCAGAAGATGTGGCGGAAACGGTGCTGTCAGCCTACCAACTCTCTAACAGATCAGTCGTAGAAGAGATCGTGATCCGCCCTCAGTTGGGAGATATATAACCTTGAGCATTGAATATTGAGTGTTGAATATTGAGTGTTTTAAATATTCAATATTCAACACTCAAGGATTGGAAAATGAGTAGGTGGCTGCCAGCAACATTTTTATACAGATCAGGTTTTATACACAACATGACCTCATACACCACCGACATACCTGCCTTTAAGACCTATGCGCCCAGCCTGACGGCTTATTCCCGGCGGCAAGCCCGGGAGGTTTTTATCGGCGACGTACCGCTGGGAGCCAACCATCCTATCCGTGTACAGTCTATGACCACTGTCGATACGATGGATACGGCAGGCTCCGTAGCGCAGTGTATCCGTATGATAGAGGCGGGCTGCGAATATGTCAGGATCACGGCACCCAGTATCAAAGAGGCGCAAAACCTGGAGAACATCAAAAAGGAATTGCGCCGCCGGGGCTATCAGACGCCGCTGGTGGCTGATATACACTTTACGCCGAATGCCGCAGAACTGGCCGCCCGTATCGTAGAGAAAGTCCGCATCAACCCGGGCAACTATGCGGACAAGAAACGCTTCGAGACTATTGATTATACCGATGCGGGCTACCAGGCAGAATTGGAACGCATCCGTGAGCGGTTTGCGCCTTTGGTTAAAATATGCAAAGAATATGGTACAGCCATGCGCATTGGCACCAACCACGGTTCCCTGTCGGACCGTATTATGAGCCGCTATGGCGATACGCCGCTGGGTATGGTAGAGTCGGCGCTGGAGTTTATCCGCTTCTGCGAAGACCTGCATTATTACGAGCTGGTCATTTCTATGAAAGCCAGCAATACGCAGGTGATGGTACAGGCCTACCGGCTGCTGGTACAGAAGCTGGACGAAGAAGGGCTGCAACCTTATCCGCTGCACTTAGGCGTAACGGAAGCCGGCGACGGCGAAGACGGACGCATCAAGTCGGCCGTAGGCATTGGCACCTTGCTCGAAGACGGGCTGGGCGATACCGTGCGGGTGTCGCTCACCGAAGAGCCGGAAGCCGAGGTGCCGGTGGGTTACCAGTTGGTCAATCGTTACCGCCACCGGTCTGCCCATGCGCCCATCATGCCATTGGAAGTATTGCCCAAAGACCCGTACAGCTACCGCCGCCGCGCTACCCACGAGGTAGGCAATATCGGTGGCGACAATGTACCAAGGGTCATTGCCGATGTGAGCCGCGTGCAAGACTGGGAGTACAAAGACTTTAAAAGTATGGGACACTTTTACCTGCCCGAGCCGGACAAGTGGACGATGAACGACCAGGGGTGTGATTATATTTATACCGGGCAAAATCCTGTGCCCTTTATGCTGCCCAACGGACTGAAAGAGATTCGTGATTTCAAAGTATGGCAGCAAGAAACTGATAAGACTAATAAGTTTCCACTTTTTACTTACCAGCAATGGCTTGGTACCAATGAGAGGAATTCTCCCCAAAGACATCCCGACCTCAACTTCCTGAAAGTTTCTCTGCCGGACTGGGACGATACGCTGCGGAACCTGTTGCAAGCAGACCCTACGCTGGTGGTGGTCCTGGATACAAACAATGCCCATGCTATGCCCGAACAACGGCGCTTCTTTCTGGCTTTGGTAGAAAATCACATCACAGCACCGGTCATTATTTTGCGTAGATACCATGAACTTGATGAGACACAGATACAGCTTTTTGCAGCGACGGATATAGGCGGATTGCTCATCGACGGTTTCGGCGACGGGGTCATGCTTGGCACTGCCTTGCTACCGGAAGCTGACAAAGCCACGGAACTGGCGCGTATTGCCCGGCACAATACTACATCCTTCGGCATTTTGCAGGCTTCCCGCGTGCGTATGTCCAAGACGGAGTACATCTCCTGCCCCTCTTGTGGACGTACCCTGTTTGACTTACAGGAAACCACCGCCATGATCCGCAAGCGAACCGAACACCTGAAAGGCGTAAAGATTGGCATTATGGGCTGTATTGTCAATGGTCCGGGAGAGATGGCCGACGCCGACTATGGGTATGTAGGCTCCGGCAAAGGCAAGATTACGCTCTATCGCGGGCAGGAAGTCGTCAAGCGAAGCGTTCCTTCCGAACGTGCTGTAGACGAACTGATCGCCCTCATCCGCGAAGACGACCGCTGGAATGAGCCCCAAAATATATTGTGACCCAAGACCTGCAAAGGTCTATAAGACACAGACCTTGGGTTGGGTTGAATCTTTTTTCCATTTATATTCGGATTATGGACAAACAGGCATTCAATAAAGAAAAATTAATACAGTATTGGATTGAAAGTTCGGATAATGATTACGAAACAATGGAAGCTATGTATCATTCCAGGCGTTATCACTGGACTTTGTTTGTAGGGCATCTCATGATTGAAAAACTGTTGAAAGCCTATTATGTAAAAGTAAATGGAGATTTCCCTCCATTTATTCATAACCTTTTGAGATTAGCAGAAAAGAGCCAAATCGAACTAAACGAAGAAGAGAAGATATTTTTTGTAACAGTGACTGCATTCAACATTAATGCAAGATATGACGACTACAAAATGAGTTTTTATAAAAAGTGTACCCCTGAGTATACTGCCCAATGGATTGAAAAACTAAAGGAGAAAAGATCATGGATCAAAGAATTGATAAAGTAGTTAAAGGCTTTATAGGTGCCGTTGCCCGGCAAAACCCCAATCTGGTAGCCGCCTACCTGTTTGGTTCTTATGCCAGAGGAAAACAAAAAGACGACAGTGATATTGATGTAGCGTTAATCCTTAGTCACTTAGATGATACTAAAAAATTTGATATGCAGGTAGAGCTTATGCTTTTGGCTTCGGCGTTTGACACAAGGATTGAACCGCATCCGTTATCTATGGAAGATTTTCATGCAGGCGATCCATTTGTTTTTGAAATCAAAAAAAATGGCATAGAGATAAAACCTCTAATGCCTAATATGATATGAAAGAGGGCGTTTCATTACAAATTCCAGTTACTTTGGGAAGTCGTCAAGCGAAGCGTCCCTTCCGAACGTGCTGTTGACGAACTAATAGCTCTCATCCGGGAAGATGACCTCTGGAATGAGCCACAAAAGATATTGTGAACCAATTATCCTTGCCTCTCTCTGTTTTTGTCGTAATTTTGGTCTTTGGAACCGAACCAAAATATAATGGACAAAACTATTTCCCGGATACACTTCATCGCCATCGGGGGCAGCGTGATGCACGATCTGGCGCTCCACTTAGCGCAAAAAGGGCTGCAAGTCAGCGGCTCAGACGATGAAATATACGACCCGGCCCGGTCTGCCCTGGCGCGCCAGGGGCTGCTGCCTGGCGCCGTCGGCTGGTTTCCTGACAAGATCACCCCCGAACTGGACGCCGTGATCCTGGGAATGCACGCCCGGGCGGATAACCCGGAACTGAAAAAAGCGCAGGAGTTAGGTATTAAAGTGTATTCCTATCCCGATTATATCTACGAGCAAAGCCGCGACAAACAGCGTATTGTCATTGCAGGCAGCCACGGCAAGACCACCATCACCTCTATCATTCTGCATGTGCTGAGCTACTTGGGGCGGGAGTTTGATTATGTGATCGGTGCCAAGATTGCCGCCCTGGAAGGCAGGGTGAAGCTCTCAGAGGCACCTGTTATCGTCATTGAAGGAGATGAATACCTCACCTCACCTATCGACCGTTCTCCCAAATTCCTCAAATACAAGCACCACATCGGACTGATCAGCGGCATCGCCTGGGATCATTACAACGTCTTCCCGACGATGGATGATTATGTGCGCCAGTTTGACCGGTTTGCCGATGCTTCCCCCAAAGGCGGTACCCTGATCTACTGCGAAGAAGACGACCTAACGACGGTGATAGGCAACAAGGAGCGGACAGACGTAAACCGTATCGAGTACCGGACGCATCCGCATGAGGTCAAAAACGGCGCGACTTACCTGCTGACCAGCGAAGGCAAAGTGCCTGTGAAGCTGTTTGGTTATCATAACATGCAAAACATCAGCGGGGCGCAGCAGATATGCCGCCGCATTGGAGTGGTAGACAAAGACTTTTACCAGGCTATACAGTCATTCACCGGGGCGAGCAAGCGGCTGGAACTGGTGGCTGAAAATGAAACGACGACTGTGTACAAAGACTTTGCCCATGCGCCTTCCAAACTGCAAGCTACTACGCGGGCGGTCAAAGAGCAATTCCCGGACAGAGCCCTGGTGGCTTGTATGGAACTGCATACCTATAGCAGCCTGAACAAAAACTTTATCGGCCAATACGAGGATGCGCTCAAAGACGCTGATGTGGCTATCGTATATTACGACCCCGAAGTCTCCCGGCACAAAAAGCTGGAAGAACTCTCAGACAAAGACATTCAAAAAGCCTTTGACCAGCAAGACCTACTGGTGTTCAACAACGCCTCAAAGCTGGAAGAATATCTGAAAAGCCAGCACTGGACAAAGAAGAACCTGCTGATGATGAGTTCAGGTACTTTCGGCGGCATCGATCTGGAAGCCCTGGGCAAGGCCGTTACGCAGTCATCCTAAACCATTCTTAACTTTTTACACCCTCAGTAGTTGACCTATTAATGAAATTAAGCCTGAAACTAAAAAACCCGCTGGCCTTTTTTGACCTGGAAACCACGGGCACCAATATCATCCACGACCGTATTGTTGAGCTATCCATTGTCAAGATCATGCCCAACGGAGAGGTGCAAGAGAAGACTATGCGTGTGAACCCGACCATCCCCATCCCTGCTGAGTCGAGCATGATCCACGGCATTTATGATGAGGATGTGAAAGATGCGCCTCCTTTCAAGGCGGTTGCCAAGTCAGTGCATAAGTTTCTGGAAGGCTGCGACCTGAGCGGGTTTAATATCATACGCTTTGATGTGCCGGTGCTGGTAGAAGAGTTTTTGCGGGTCAACATAGACTTTGATGTGGAAAGCCGCAAGCTGATAGATTCGCAGAAGATCTACCACCTGATGGAAAAAAGAACGCTGTCGGCTGCCTATGAATTCTACTGCAAAAAGAACCTGGAACATGCCCACAGCGCCGAAGCCGATACCAAAGCGTCTATTGAGGTGCTGGAAGCCCAGCTTCAGAAATATCTCAACAAGCCCGTGGAAGACCTCTTGGGCAAACCCATCGGCACCATCCAGAACGATGTAGCTTCGCTGCACAATATTTCCGTGACTAAGATGGTAGACCTGGCAGGGCGCATGGCTTACAATGAAGAAGGCGTGGAGATCTTTAATTTTGGCAAACACAAAAACAAGCCCGTACTCAAAGTGCTGGAGAAAGAGCCGGCTTATTACGACTGGATCATGAAAGGAGATTTTCCGCTGGATACCAAAAGAAAATTAACCGAAATCAAATTAAAGAGTTTTAATATAAAGTAGGAAGCTGGAAGACAGAAGACAGAAGACGGAAGTCCGAAGTTTTTCTTCCGTCTTCCGGCTTCCGTCTTCTAACTACTAACACCTAAACCTAACCACTATGGCAAAGACTATCATTGTATCCAACCGCCTGCCTATCAAAATTCAAAAAAATGAAGAAGACAAGCTCGAGTATCATCCCAGCGCGGGGGGGCTGGCTACCGGGCTGGGCTCTATCTACAAGCAAGGCAACAACCTCTGGATAGGTTGGCCCGGTATGGTTACCGACGACCCAGCCGAAAAAAGTGAGATCACCGAATCTATTGCCAAAGAAAGTATGTCTCCCGTCTTCCTGACCGAAGAAGACATCCGGGACTTTTACGAAGGGTTCAGCAACGAAACGCTTTGGCCTAACTTTCACTACTTTACCCAGTATGCCATCTATGAGCCCCGGCTGTGGGAAGCCTACAAGCGGGTCAACCGTAAGTTTGCCGACGAGATCATCAAAAAAGCCGACCCGGACGACACCCTTTGGATACACGACTACCAGTTGATGCTCGTGCCGGACATGATCCGCAAAGAGTACCCCGAGGTAAGCCTGGGGTTTTTTCTGCACATCCCGTTTCCTTCGTATGAAATCTTCCGCCTCATCCCCTGGCGCAAAGAACTGCTGCAAGGCGTATTAGGCGCCGACCTGATCGGCTTTCATACCTACGACGATGTGCGCCACTTCCTGAGTTCGGTGAGCCGGCTGGCAGGGCTAAGCAACGCCCAGGGGCAGGTCATGGTGGGCAACCGCACCCTCATGGTAGACTCCTTTCCGATGGGCATCGACTACAACAAGTACGCAGAAGCCGCTGCCTCGCCCGAGGCCCTGGAACGGGAAGTACACTACCGCATCTCCCTGGGCGACCAGAAGTTGATCCTGTCCATTGACCGTCTGGATTACTCCAAGGGCATTTCCCAGCGGTTGCAGGCCTTTGATGTATTTTTTGAACGCTACCCGCAGTATCGCAACAAAATATCACTGATCCTCGTAGTCGTGCCCTCACGCGATCAGGTAGGCAAATACAAAGAGTTGAAAGAAGAGATTGAACGCCTGGTGGGGCGCATCAACGGTAAGTATGGAAAGATCAACTGGACGCCTATCCACTACTTTTACCGCTCCTTTCCGCTGGAAGAACTTTCTGCCTTTTACCACATGGCCGATGTGGCGCTGGTCACGCCGATGCGCGATGGGATGAACCTGGTATGCAAAGAATTTATTGCCAGCAAGATCAATAAGAAGGGCGTACTCATCCTGAGCGAGATGTGCGGCGCTTCCAAAGAGTTGTCGGACGCTATTTTGATCAACCCGAATGATCAGAACCAGATCGTAGAGGCCATCCGCAACGCGCTGGAAATGCCCGAGCAGGAGCAGATCATGCACAATACTATTATGCAGAACTCACTCAAACGGTATAATATCTCTCATTGGGTCAACTTATTTATGACCAGTTTGGAAAACATTAAAAAAACACAAGGAAACATGCAAACACGTAAATTAGACGAACTGTCGCTGGAAAAGATGCTCAAAGAGTTTTCCAGGGCAGACCAGCGGGTGCTCTTTCTGGACTATGACGGCACCCTGACCGGCTTCGTCCCCGATCCGAAAGACGCCAGACCGGACGATGAGCTTAAAGACATCATGCGCCGCCTGGTAGACGAACCCAAGAACAGCGTAGTGGTCATCAGCGGCCGCGACAAAGGCACCATCAACGAGTGGATGGGCTCCTTTGGCATAGACCTGATCGCCGAGCACGGCGTATGGACGCGCTCCAACGGCGACGAATGGAAAACGGTCGTCGCCATGAAAAACGACTGGAAGAAAGAGATCATGCCGGTGCTGGAACTGTACGTAAACCGCACGCCAGGTTCGTTCATAGAAGAAAAAGACTACTCTCTGGTATGGCATTACCGCAAGGTAGAAACCGGACTGGGCGAACTCAGAACCCGCGAGCTGACCAGCCACCTGAAATACCTTTCTTCCAACAGCAACCTGCAAGTGCTGGAAGGCGACAAGGTAGTAGAGATCAAAGACCGGGAAGTGAACAAAGGCAGGACCGCCCTGCGCTGGCTGCAAAACCACCCCCACGACTTTGTGATGGCCGTAGGCGACGACTTCACCGACGAAGACACCTTCAAAGCCATGCCCGAAGATGCCTACACCATCAAAGTAGGCAGCGCCAACTCCGCCGCCCGCTACAGCGTCAACTCCCACAAAGAAGTACGCAACGTGCTGAAAGCGATGATGGCGTATTAAGCTGTTGAGGCACGCGTTGCGAACGCGTGCCAGGTGGTGCTTTTATTAACTTTAGAAATCATGGACAAGCATAAGATCATTGAGAAGCTAAAAGACAGTAAAAACACTTGGTCTGCCACCTTTGGGCTAACATCTATCGGGCTTTTTGGAAGCTATGCTAAGGATTGCGCCACTGCGGATAGTGATATTGATCTGGTCTACATTACCAGGGAAGGCGTACAGATAGGATTCGGCCAGAAAATACAATTAGAAGATTACCTGGCGCAACTGCTTCAATCTGCAAAGATTGACTTGATCAATTACAAGTATCTCAACCCTGTCGGGTGCATATCAAATTGTCGCAAGAAAAGGATAAATTAGGGTGGAACAAAGTAAAAAGATAGGGAAATGAGTAAAGAAGAGTTTTTAGCCATAGCGGCAACTAAGTACGATCAAGTCTGTCAATTAGGAGAGCAGGACAACTTTTATGACTACGAAGTAGGATTTGAGCAGGTGATGACCGAGCTGAGCCGGGAGTTGCTGGAGAAGTCATTAGGGGAGTTGCCTAACGACCGAGGCAAGAAAAAAAAATGATGACCCGTTACGGAAAGATAAGCATAGCAAAAACGCACCGGTTCATGACGGGCTCAGATGGCTATGGCATCAGCCCGCGCTGGCGGGAGGTACTCGTGTTTCTGGGTCAAGAAATCTGTTATGGGAAAGGGGCTCAGGAATTGGAACTGCTCTTTGGTCTACCTGTCAGCCATGCGCAAATACATCGCCTGACGAATGACTACGGTGAGCGTGTAGGGGCTTTGTTAGGCGAAGAAAAACCTGCCCAAGCAGTCGCTGAGCATGAACTGGTCTATGCCGAGTTAGATGGCAGCATGATCTTGAGGCGAGAGCAAGGTTGGCAAGAGCCGGGCCGCCGGGCGGTGAAAGTAGGACGTACTTTCACTTCATCAGACTGCCTGAGAGCCAGCAGGCAACGGGGCATGATTCATAGCTCTGCGTATGCAGCCCACTTGGGCAGCCATACCGACTTTGAGGCGAAGATGAGTCTGTTGACAGACCCTTATGAAAGGCTCGATGAACGCCTGGTCTTTCTCACCGACGGTGCCCCCTGGATCGCCCACTGGGTCAAGGCTGAGTATCCCAAGTCTACCCTGATTTTAGATGTCTTTCATGCCAAGGAGCACCTGAGTACCTTTCTGCAAGCCTACTACGGTCAGCAAGATCATCAGCAACGCTACCGCCAATGGTCGGCTCATCTCATAGAAGCAGGCGGGCAAGCCCTCATAGAACGCCTTCAAGCACTGCCCCCAGGAAACAAAACTGTTAAGGTGCTGCTGTATGGCATGTAACTTTTTTCCCTTGAGCATTGAATATTGAGTGTTGATTATTGAATATTTAAAAACACTTAACACTCAATGCTCAAGTAAAAATACGTCAAAGTACTCAACCCTGGCACACGCTACGCTAAACGCGCGCCCAATGTCATTAAGTTAAGGAAAAAACGTCATTCCTGGCAAGCGATAGCGCGACCAGGAATCCCCCACGATGAGGAGATTCCTGGTCTCGTTCCTCGCCAGGAATGACGAGAAGAACAAAAAATCTCTTAACTTAATGACATTGAACGCGCGCCAGTTCAGAATCTAATGATAGTAAAAAAGCCAAAACATACACCGCCTGATTCCGGGGCAGCGTTTCGTCTCTAACACCAAAACACCTTAACACCTACCCATGCCATCCATCAAAGAGCAGATCAAGTCTTTAGCGAAGCAGTATAATAAGGATACAGTGGCTTCCAGAAGGCATTTGCACAGCCATCCTGAGCTTTCGTTCGAAGAGCATCAAACGGCACAGTATGTTGCCAAACAATTGCGCTCTTTCGGGATTGCCCCGACCGAAGGCATAGCTGGCACGGGTCTTACCGCCCTGATTGAAGGAAAAAATCCACAAAAGAAAGTAATTGCGCTCCGGGCTGATATGGACGCTTTGCCTATCCAGGAAGCCAACGAAGTGCCTTACAAATCTCAAAATGCAGGGGTGATGCACGCCTGCGGCCATGATGCCCACACCTCTTCGCTGCTGGGAACTGCCAGGATCCTTAACCAGTTGAAAGACCATTTTGAAGGAACCGTCAAGCTGATCTTTCAGCCCGGCGAAGAGCGTATTCCGGGCGGTGCTTCGCTGATGATCCGGGAGGGTGTGCTGAAAAACCCCAGTCCGGGCTATATCTTCGGGCAGCATGTGCAGCCCCAGATACCGGTAGGCAAGGTAGGCTTCCGGGAAGGTATGTACATGGCCAGCGCCGATGAGATCTATATGACCGTCAAAGGGAAGGGTGGTCATGCCGCTACCCCGGAACTTAATATTGACCCGGTTCTTATTACGGCGCATATCATTGTAGCCTTGCAGCAGATCATCAGCCGCCATGCCAGTCCTAAGATACCTTCTGTCTTGTCTTTTGGTAAAATCATCGCCAACGGAGCTACCAACGTGATCCCGGATAGGGTCTCTGTGGAGGGCACCTTCCGTACGTATGATGAAACCTGGCGGTCGGCTGCCCATGAGAAGATGCAGAAAATGGCAGTGGGAATAGCTGAAGCGATGGGAGGAAGCTGCGATGTTGAGATCAGGAGAGGTTATCCCTTTCTGAAAAACGATCCGGAACTGACACGGCGTACCCGGCAGTATGCGGTAGAACTGTTGGGCGAAGAGAATGTATTGGATTTGGATTTGTGGCTGGCTGCCGAGGATTTTGCGTATTATACACAGGAGACGGACGCCTGCTTTTACCGTTTAGGCACGGGCAATGCTGAAAAAGGCATCACATCTTCTGTGCATACGCCTACCTTTGATATTGATGAACATGCGCTGGAGGTAGGACCTGCGCTGATGAGCTGGATTGCTGTACAGGAACTTGCTCATGAGTAACCAGTAAGATCAAATTCCAATGATCAATCCTACGAACAAGTATAGAAAAAACAGGAGCCAGTAAAAGACCCTTGCTTTTTTCTTTACCTTACCAAAAACCAAACGGTTGATGCCGTACTTTGCTCTTGCTTCATAAGGTGTTTTCATCTTTCCCTCCTTTCTTGTTTAAATAATGGGTTTTAAACCCTGATATATAACAACAAAAATAAAGAAAAATGATTTAATATCAAACTTAATTTGATGTAATTTTCAAGGTAAAACTGTCTGTGTGAGCTATTTACGGGAAAGTGATGAATAACTAATTGTTACATTTTCCACAGCCTCAATACTTTTTAAAAAAATATATTATATTAAAAATACACTATCTCAACGCCGGATAAAATCTTATGAGCCAGACAGATAGGTGATTTCTGCTGATTTATAGCACAAACCTTACATCACGAAAGACAATCAGAGCGTTTCTTGGTTGAAATAATGGAAAACAAAGCTACTATGGAAGAACCTGCTTATCTCTCTCAGCATAATATACAGTCTTTTATTGATGCGGCTTTGAAAGAAGATATTGGCACAGGAGATTATTCCTCGCTGGCAGCCATTCCTGAAGGTACACGAAGCCGGACGAAGCTTTTGATCAAAAGTGAGGGAATGGTGGCAGGTGTTGCCCTGGCCAAGCAAATTTTTTATACCGTGGATTCTACGCTGGAGATGACCATAAATATCGAAGATGGCAACCCCATCCGCCGGGGCGATATTGTTTTCACCGTGCAGGGCAATGCCCGTGCGATGCTCTCCGCCGAGCGGCTGGTGCTCAACTGTATGCAACGCATGAGCGGTATTGCTACCTATACCCGGCACCTGCAAAGCCTCATCAGCCATACCCGTGCGCGCCTGCTCGATACCCGCAAGACTACCCCCAACTTCCGGCTGCCGGAGAAATGGGCCGTTGCCATTGGCGGAGGTACCAACCACCGTTTTGCTTTGTATGATATGGTGATGCTCAAAGACAATCATGTGGACTTTGCAGGCGGTATTGCCCAAGCCATTGGCCGTACCCGCCAGTATCTGAAAGAGCATAAGCTGGACCTGCGCATAGAGATAGAAACCCGTAACCTGCAAGAGGTCAGGCAGGTGCTGGATACGGGCGGCGTGGACGTGATCATGCTGGACAATATGCCGCCGGACATGATGCGGGAAGCCGTAGCTCTGATCGCCGGACAGTACGTGACAGAAGCCTCCGGCGGCATCGACGAACAAACGATCGCGGCTGTTGCCGAGTGTGGAGTAGACTATATTTCCGTAGGCGCGCTGACGCATTCAGTCAAAAGCCTGGATATGAGCCTGAAAGCTTTCTGAAGACCCAAGCTTTTTACTTCCGGCTTCTGTCTTCTAACCCTAAAAACTATGAAAATACTATACATCTTTCCACACCCTGATGATGAGTCCTTCGGACCTGCCGGGGCCATGGACGTGCAGCGAAAACAGGGGCACCAGGTGTACCTGCTGACCCTCACTCGGGGCGGGGCAACCAAACAGCGGTTCAGGTTAGGACTGAGTGTAGAAGAAATGGGCCAGGTACGCTACCAGGAAATGCTGGACGTAGATGAGGTCTTAGCCCTAAGCGGCATGACCGTCCTGAACCTGCCCGACAGCGGACTCAAGCACCTGGACCCGCGCGACATAGAAGAAGTAGTAACTGATCATATCGCCCAGGTACGCCCCGCCGTTGTGGTGACCTATCCGGTACATGGGGTGAGTGGATTTCACGATCATCTGGTGACCCATGCGGTGGTCAAAAGAGTTTACTTAGAGATGAAAGCGCAAGGGTCCTCTTGCCTGAAACGGCTGGCTTTCGTTACCTTGCAGGACAATGGAGACCCGCAGTTCAAGAAAGGAGATATGTTTCGCCTGAAGCAGTCAACAACAGAGGAGATAGATTGCATCGTTACACTGGAAGAAGACAATAGGCAGGCGTTGAAACGTGCCCTGGCTTGCTACAAAACCTACCAGGAGGTTATCCAAAATACGAATGTCTTTGAGGAGATCGGCACTACCGTACTTTTTGAGATTTACGGAGAAGATTTCTCCCCACCGCTCTCTGATTTGACCGCAGGTTTGTGATATGGTGTTAAAGTGTTACAGTGCGCAAGTGTTAAGGTGCTGATGCTTTGTTGGATACTTTTGTTCCTTGAGCATTGAATATTGAGTGCGCCCGGCGCCCGGTTGAGTGTTGAATATTTAAAACACTCAATATTCAACACTCAATGTTCAAGTAAAAATATGTCAAAGTAATCAACCCCTGATGTCAAGGCATCGTTTCGTCACAAACACCTTAACACCTTAACACCTTAACACCTTAACACCTTAACACCTTAACACCTTAACACCTTAACACCT
>JBBSNI010000090.1:0-16002 GCA_038232695.1 Cytophagales bacterium | reverse complement strand
GGCAACCTGCGCGTGCTGTGCATCCTGATAGAATATTCTGACCTGAAACATAACCACGCACCCGAAAAGTTCGTCCAGTTGCTGAACGGGCCGCTGTCCGACGGCAGGCTTTCCTTTTCAGAATTTTACCGCCAGAGCAGCTTTGGCAAGCTCAACATCAAAGTAGATGTAGCGGGCTGGTTCCAGGCGAAGCAAAAACACACCGCTTACGCCAGCAACGCCCAAACCAAAGGACTGGTTGCCGAAGCCATAGAAGCTGCCGACAAGAGCGGCGTTGACTTTACGCAATACGACAACGACAAAGATGGCAATGTGGACGGGCTGATCATCGTACACGCCGGGGTGGGCGGAGAAGAAGAGGCTTCTTCCCAATATATATGGTCGCATATGTCTTATGTGTTTGGTCAGCAGGTAGACGGCGTGAGTGTAAGTCCTTATTGTATCAACCCGGAGGTCAGGAACGGCGGCTACGGCAAAAATGGTATGGTGGGTATGGGTATCTTCGCCCATGAGTTTGGTCACCTGTTGGGGCTGCCCGACCTGTATGATACCTACGGAAACGGAGAAGGCATCGGCGAGTGGGGGCTGATGGGCAGCGGTGGCTGGCTGGGCATGGAAAACATACCCGCCGGCTTTTCTGCCTGGTCTAAAGAAAAACTGGCATGGGTTCAGCCCAAAGACATTACCGAAGAATTCAAAACGTTTAGCCTGAATCCGGCCAGCGAAACCGGGGAAGTGTATAAAATCAGGACAGCCAATCCTAAAGAGTACTTCCTGGTAGAGAACCGGCAGCAGGTAGGACTGGACCAGGCACTCAACGGGCATGGACTGGCTGTCTGGCATATCAATACTGAACAAACCGATTTGTACCCTGACTATAACACCGTGAATGCAGACGCCGACAACAAAGGCGTCATGCTGGAAGAAGCCGACGGTGAGCGGGATCTGGACTATGGCTACAACCGGGGCGACAATACTGATTTGTATCCCAGTTACAAGGGCTATACGCTGCTGGATTACAGTACGGACCCTAATTCTAATTTTTCTAAAAAATACAAATCTAAAGTCTATACCGGCGTCAGTATCGGTGAGATACAGGAAAACGGACAGACTGCGCAGTTTGTCTATCGCAGAGAAATGCCTGACGATGGCCAGGATTGCGAAAACCCTGCTATTGCGGTCGCGGGAGAAAACCGTACGCCTAAACTCAATTATTTCTTCCGCTATACCATGCCCCGCGACGGGACAGTATCTGTCACGGTGAACGATCCTACGCTAGCCGTAGGGGGCGCGCTGTACCGCAACTGCCAAGAGGTAGAAAGCGGCCGCGCCGGGGAGAGCTTCGACCTGGATGGCGGCAGCCAGTCGTACAACACCTTTAAAGTTGACTTTGCCCGCAAAGGTGAGCAACTCATCTTTTTCTGGGAATACAACCTGAAAAGCGACATGGGCGGCGAGGAAGCTTTCTCCTGGAACCTGTCGGTAGAAACCGGCGGCGTAGCCGCGCAGGATTCGCTGGCGCTGGTGGCCATGTACAACACCATGGGTGGTAAGCAGTGGAGTAGCAAGAAAAACTGGCTGACCAAGCCCGTATCTTCCTGGGAGGGGGTGACCGTTGCCAACGGACGGGTCTCCGGCCTGATGCTGTCAGACCTGCAAAACAGCTTTCCTGAAGCATTCTATGCGTTAGACGGTCTGCAAACGTTGGAACTCAGCAGTACCGACAGCCTGACGGGCAGCCTGGACGATCGTATGGCAGCCTTTAAAAAGCTAAAAAGCCTGTATTTTGATGTCGTTGGACTGGAAATTGATTTTATTGACAAACTGGATGGCAGTTTTCCGGCATTGACCAACGTAGATATCAACGTGTATAAGATCAATGGTGAATTGCCCGCTACCATTGATGCCATGGCTGTCCTGGAAAACCTGACGATACGGGCTACACTTTTCAAAAGCCAGATTCCTGAAAACATAGGCAAACTCCCTAAGCTTATCTCCCTGACCCTGAATGGAGAGTGCTATGGTGCCATCCCCGAAGCGCTGGGTCAGGCCAAAAGCCTTCGTTTTATAGACCTGGCTTTCAATAAACTCACCGGCACGATTCAGGGCTCGCTTGCCTTGCTCAATAACCTGGAATACGTAGATGTATCAAATAATCAACTGACGGGAAGCCTGCCTTCGGGGTTGTTTACCCTGCCTTCTTTGTACGCCCTGTATGCCAACAACAACTTGCTGGAAGCCATCCCGGAAAACATATTTTCTTCGGCAAGCCTGGAATATGTAGAGCTAAGTCACAACCAGATCAAAGGAAGTTTGCCGGAGAGTGTTTCTGACAAGGTTCCGGTAGATGCGTATGTGTATCTGAACAACAACCTGTTGAGCGGTAAGGTACCTGCCTCTCTGAAAAATATATATTTCAACTACCTGGACCTTTCCTACAACCAACTGGAAGGTCCGCTCCCTGAAATTACCTATACCGAAGGGCTCAATATCAGCCACAACCGCTTCACGGGCTTGCCCGATCTGACGGACGGGGCAGACGTGTACTTCAAAGCCTTGTACTGCCAGCACAACCACCTGAGCTTTGACGATCTGCTGCCTAACCTTTCTATATTGCTCTGCCCGGATTGTGAGTATGATGATGAGGTGGCTTTTGACGAATACCAGCAGTTTCGTCCTCAGGATACCGTAAAGCTCAATGTGACGCAAGCGCTCGCTACGGGCAGCAGCTATACCATTGAACTGGGAATTGACGAGCAGGTAAAAGACAACCAATACCGCTGGTTCAAGGATAATAAGCTATTCACTACCACCAAAATCAATAAACTGACGGTAGACAATTTTTCTGCCGCACAGGAAGGCAGCTACCGCTGCGAAGTTTCCAACGCTGCCTTTGAGGACTTTACCTTATACTATGAAGGCATTACGCTCAAACTCAAAAATAACAAGCAAGACCAATCTATTGCCTTTGCCTCTGTAAGCAATAAAGTGTACGGCGACCCCGCTTTTAAGCTGCAAACAGAAAGCACCGGGCTTAAAGACATTAAATTTGAGGTGGTAGAAGGCCCGGTAGCACTGTTGGCGGACAGCGTAAAGATCCAGGGTACGGGCAAAGCCCGGATACGCGCCTACAGCGAAGGCAACGAGCAGTTCAATCCTGCAGAGGCTTTTATGGAATTTACCATTGGAAAAGCGGCACAAACCATCACCTATGAAGCAGCTGCCGGCAAGAGCTTTAGCGACAGCAGCTTTCTGCTCAATATCAACGCCAGCAGCCAACTGCCCCTTACCCTGACGTTGAAAGAAGGTCAAGTAGCACTCAACGGCAGAGAAGTATCCATCCTGGGTGCCGGTCAGGTGAAAATCCTGGCAGAGCAGGAGGGAAGTGCAAATTTCCAGGCAGCCGATCCGGTAGAAATCAGTTTTGAGATTGCCAGAGCCAGCCAGACACTGACTGTAGCCGATATTGAAGATCAAATTTATGGTGTACCTGCTTTTGTGGTAGAAGCCTCTTCCAGCCGCCAACTGCCCCTGCAATGGGAAGCTCTGACGCCCAACATCAGCGTAGAAGCGGGCGTAATTACCGTACTACAGGCTGGTGAAGCCCAGCTAAGCGTTTCGCAGGAAGGCAATACGGATATTGAGGCAGCCGACCCTGTTGTCAAAACATTTACCATCCGGAAAGCGCCGCAGACGCTGTATTTCCAGCGAATAGACGACCGCCTTACCACCGATGAGCCTTTTATGCTGGAAGCTTTCAGCAGCGAAGGGCTTCCGGTAACGTATAAGATCATCGATGGTGCCGATAATATTACCTTAGAAAACAATCAGGTAAGTATTTTGCGCGACGGTTCCGTGCAGATAGAAGCTTCGCAGGAAGGCACCGAAAACTACGAGCCTGCTATCCCTATGCAGCGCGGGTTTACCATCATGAATCCCGGCAAGTTGCTGCAAACGCTTTCCATCCAGTCTATCATACCGGATACGGTAAGGGTACAGGACCGCTATCCTTTTCAGGTAGAAGCTTCCAGCGGACTGGTCCCGGAAATTACCATACCGGAAGGAACGGCGCAGCTACAGGGAGAGGAGATTGTGTTCTTAAAAGAGGGAACGGCGCGGGTCATTATCAAGCAAAACGGCAACGATCGCTATAACTCTTCTCCAACAATTATCAAAGACTTTGTGGTGCGTCCTGCTGCACTGGCGCAGACCATCACGGCTACCGTCATAGAAGACAAAGTCTACGGAGATGCTCCTTTTACGATAGATTTGCAAGCTTCTTCCGGCTTGCCGGTAGATATACAGGTGGAAGGACCTGTCAGCCTGAGTGGAAATACGCTCACCATCAACGGCACCGGTACCGTGCAGCTAACTTATTCGCAGCCGGGCAACGAAGACTACCAGCCGGTAGAGAAAACCCTTACTTTTGAAATCAAAAAAGCACCACAAACGATTGCTTTGGAAGTGGTACCCCTCAATGATACTACCTTTTACCTGTCGGGAAAAAGCAGTGCCTCCTTACCCGTCGCCTACCAGGTCACGGAAGGTGTCGGAAAAATTCAAAATGATACGTTGTATGCCTTGAAAGGAGGTAAACTGACCGTCGTGGCCACGCAGCCGGGCAATGAAAATCATCATCCCGCCGAGCCGGTCAGCCGCAGCGTAGAAGTGCAGGTAGTGACGGGCATCGGAGAAGGCATCGTGTATGAATTCAAGGTGTATCCTAACCCTTCGCAGGGCAGGGTATTCGTGCAAACCGGCGGTGGAGCGAAGCCAGCGATGGTGCAGGTATACAGTGCCGAAGGCAGGTTTATCCTGGAACAATCCTGGCAGCAAGAAACGCTGGAGATAGACCTTTCCGGCAAGCCGCAGGGCGTTTACTTCGTGCGGTTTGTCTATCAGGGTAAGCGATACAGCCTGCCTGTCATTATACAATAACCTACCTATGGCACAGACGGCAGAACAAGTCTATGGAGAGCTCAAGCAAAAACGCTATGCACCCCTGTACTTCCTGCAGGGCGACGAGCCTTACTATATAGACCTGCTGGCTGGCTACATGGAGAAACACGCCATCGCCGAAAGCGAAAAGAGCTTCAACCAAATCGTTGTTTACGGAAAAGATGCAGACATAAATACTATCATGGGCCATGCCCGAAGGTATCCTATGATGGCCGAGCGCCAGGTAGTGCTGGTCAAAGAAGCCCAGGAACTGCCCGATTTGAACACTACAACGGGGCAGCAACTGCTGGAAGCTTATGCCCGGAACCCCATGCCCTCGACCATCCTGGTCTTTTGCCACAAGTACAAAACCCTGGACGCCCGCAAGTCGCTGGGCAAAACACTGCAAAAGTTTGCCGTGCTGGTAGAATGCAAAAAGCTGTACGACAACCAGGTGCCCGACTGGATCGGCAACTACGTCAGGAAGCGGGGCTTTGCCATAGAGGAGGTGGCCGTACAACTGCTGGCAGATTATATTGGTAACAATTTGCAACGCCTGTCCAATGAAATAGAAAAAATACTGATCAACTTCAAAAAAGGGGAAACCAGCCAGGCTATTGATGCGGATACGGTGCAGAAATACGTCGGCATCAGCAAGGAATACAACGTCTTTGAGTTGCAGAAAGCCCTGGCGACCAACGATGTGGTGAAAGCTAACCACATCGTCCATTATTTCGAAGCCAACCTGAAAGCCAATCCCATCATCCCGACCATTGCGCTGCTGTTTACATTTTTTAGTAAGTTACTACTGGTACACCATACGACAGACAAAACCGAGCGGGGGCTGGCAACTTTATTAAAAATCAATCCTTTCTTTGTCAAAGAATACCGTACTGCCGCTGTACACTACCCTTTGCCCAAGGTAATACAAAATATTCATGCCCTTCGGATGGCCGACCAGCACGCCAAAGGCATAGACAACACCGGCGGCTCAGATGCGCAGATACTGAAAGAACTGGTATTTAGGTTACTACATTAGAGAAGTTTGATCAGCGTAACAATGACGGCTGCCTGGGCTACTAAAAAGCCTGCTATCTTTAAAGCGAAGTCTTTGAACTCAGATTGCATGTTAGCGATCATCTTTTGTTCTAAAGTATTCATCTTATGGTCTAAAGCTTCTAACGATTTATCAAGATACTCCTTGGTCACTAAATCTGGACGGTCATTGATATAACGTAACAGCTCCCGGCTCTCTTTATCGCCAAGTTTACCTGCTAATAATTCTTGTAATTCTAAAGCATCCATATCATTAGTATATATTAGGGACACACAAAATAAACCATTGGTTAACAACGTCAAAATAAATGACTTAAATTTATCAAAAGTGCATCTTTGGCTAATGCTCGTATTTTGAAAAAAAGAACTTCTTGGTGATAAATACAATTGTAGTTATAATAGCGCATGGAAAAAATTATTCGCACAACACTTAAAGAAGCTTTGAAAACCAAAGGCAATACTGATTGGAAAAGGTTTGATTCCATCACTGACGAACAGTTGGAAGAAATGGTTAAGAACGATCCTGATGATGTTTACCTCACCGATGAAGATTTTAGAAAAGGGGGATGGATAAAGAGGTACGCTGAGCCTAAGAAAAAAGAACAGATTACGATCCGTCGGGGTCGCCCAGACTCGATGAAGATGTTCCGCAAAAAAGGTAAGGGGTATCAGAGCCGGATCAATAATGCACTGCGCGCGTTCATGGCAGCACAACAGGAACGAACCTCTTAGCAATTAATAACAAAAACCACCCTACGGTTGATAAACCACAACAACCTTCAATTTTTTCAACAACACCACGTTTTTCAGAAAAACACCTTTCCTATGTTCAAAAAAATTTTCCTTATACTGCTCATCACCTTCCCTCAAATGTTGCTGGCGCAGCAATACGTGTCTGATGCCAATCCGATCTGGCATTTTCAGAATGGGCTGGACCTGTTAGACAAGAAGAAGTACAGCGCGGCGCGCGAATCATTTGAAAACTATCTGCGGCAGGAAGAGCAGGGAGAGATGTCCGTAGACGCCCAGTATTATATCGCCTATGCTGCGCTGCGGCTGTACCACAACGACGGCGAAGCCCGGCTGGCTGAGTTTGTAGAGCAGCACAACACCCACCCCAAAGCCATCCGCGCCAACTACGAATTAGGCGACTTTTATTTTAAAGACAATAACTTCAAAAAAGCGGTCAGCTTCCTGGAAAAAACCGACGCCTACAGCCTGACACCCACCGAGCAGACCGAGCGCAACTTTAAGCTGGCCTACGCTTACTTCTCCCAGCAGCAGTTCGACAAAGCCAAGCCTTACTTCGACCAGGTCAAAAACACCCAGGGCAGCTACAGCCCGGCGGCCAGCTACTATGCCGGTTATATCGCTTTCGAAAACGGCAACTACAGCGAGGCGCTGACAGACCTGCGGCGCGCCGGTCAGGAGAAGTCTTATGCACAGGCGGTGCCTTACCTTATTGCCAACATTTATTACAAACAGAAAAAGTATGACGAACTGATCACCTACGGCGAGCAAATTCTACAGGGAGCGTCGGGTGGCAGCCAGGATGACATTAAAAATGCTTCAGAAATTAATCTGCTGTTGGGCGAAGCTTTCTTTGCCCGCCAGGACTACGCCAAAGCCTCTCCCTATTTTGAAGCGTATGCCGCCGGAAGCCGTGCTGAGCCGGGCGTTTTGTACCGCATGGGCTACGCCCAGTATAAGTCGGGGCGTAACGAAGAAGCTATCAATAATTTTAAACAGATCGCTGCGCAGGACGATCCTATCGGGCAGTACGCTTCTTATTACCTTGGGCTGCTGTATGTGCAGCAAAAAAACATGCCTTTTGCCGCCTCCGCGCTGGAGAGAGCCGCCAGCCTGTCGTATAGCGAGGAAATCCAGGAACAAGCCAGCTTCAATGGGGGCAAAGTTTACTTCTCTACCGAAGAATTCAGCCGCGCTATCGACGCCCTGACGACCTTTAAAAAAGAGTTTCCCAACAGCCGCTATACCGTAGAAGTCAACGACCTGCTCAGCGAAGCGTACCTGAATACGCAGAACTATCCCCAGGCGATGGCTTTTATAGAAAGCCTGCCCAACAAGACTGCCCAGGTCAGGAAGGCTTACCAGAAAGTGAGCTTTTATGCCGGTACACAAATGTTTAACGATTCCAAGTTTTATGAGTCGGTACAGCTTTTTGAAAAGTCGCTGGAATCTCCGATGGACGAAGACTTGGTGGTGGCTGCTAATTTCTGGCGGGGCGAAGCCTATTCTACCGGCAAAAAGTATGAGGAAGCCATCAAAGCCTACGAAAATGTGTTCCGCCAACTGATCCGCCGCCGTGCCGAAGGGCAGAATGCCATGTACCTGCTCAAATCGCATTATGGCGTTGCCTATGCGTATTACAATACCCAGGCGTATAAGCAGGCACTGGAGCATTTCAACACCTATGTGAAGCAAATCAATGAGCAGCCACGGGGAAGCAAGGAGCGGTTCTTCTACGAAGACGCCCTCGTCCGCCAGGCTGATTGCTACTACGTGACCAAAGCATATGGCAAAGCGATAGATACTTATCAGCAGGCTATCCAGCAGAACAACCCCGACATCAGCTATGCTTACTACCAGATCGGTATCATCCAGGGCATACAGGGCAAGACCCGCGAGGCGAAGAACAGCCTGGAGAGAGTCATCAGCCAGTATCCTGACTCACGCTACCACGACGATGCGGTATTTCAGAAAGCGCAGGTAAGCATTCAGGAAGGCAGCTACCAGGAAGCTATTACCGGGTTTACCCAACTGATCCGCAACAGTCCCAAAAGCAGTAATCTGTTGCCGTATGCCTTGTTGCGCCGGGCACTGGCCTACACCAACCGCCAGCAATACGCACAAGCCAGCGAAGACTATAAAAAGATACTGGACGAACATATAGACCACGCCACGGCCAACTCTGCCTTGCTGGGCTTGCAGGAAGTGCTCTCCAAAAGCGGCAGCGACGGCAGCGACCTGGAGCCTTACCTGGCCCGTTACCGCAAAGCCAACCCCAACAATAAAAGCCTGGCAAACATAGATTTTGAGTCTGCCAAAAACCTGTATTTTGCCCAGAAGTATGATCAGGCGGTAGAAAAGCTCAGTGATTTTGTGAAAAATAATCCGAACAATGCCAACGTAGACGAAGCGCGTTTTTATATCGGTGAGTCTTATTACCGTGTCAACCAGATAGACCGCGCCCTGGAAGTGTATTATGAGATGGCCCTGAAAGGAACGTCCGCCCGCCTGAGCCGTGCCATCCAGCGGATCGCCGAACTGGAGCAGGCGCGGGGCAACTATGATCAAGCCATCACTTACTTTAAAAAGCTTGAGACGCTGGCGCGTAATAAGCGGGAGCAGTTTGAAGCCTGGTCGGGGCTGATGACCTCCTATTTTGAGCAGGACCAGCGAAATAAAGCCAACCTGGACTCAGTAGAACGCTACGCCGGTCTGATCCTGCAAAAAGGCAATGTATCGGCACGTGCTGAAAATATGGGGCTGCTGTACCAGGGGAAAGTCTCTTTTGCCCGCGGCAACTACGACCAGGCAATTAGTAATTTCAGAAAAGCACTCAATACGGCCAAAGACATCTACGGCGCCGAAGCCCAGTACCTGATGGCGCTGGCGCAATATGAACAGAAAAAATACAACGAGTCTATTGAGACACTGTACGATCTGAACAAGAATTTCTCCATCTATGAATACTGGCTTGGGCAATCTTTTCTGCTGATCGCTGACAATTATGTAGCGTTGGACGAAGACTTTCAGGCAAAAGCCACGCTGGAGTCGCTCATCAAGAACTCTCCGGTGCGGGAGATCGTGCAGACGGCGCAGAATAAGCTCAAAACGCTAAGCACAGCAGAAGCCGAAGAAGCGAGAAAAGCCCGGCAAGCCGACAGCCTCAAAACAGCCCGCGAAAACCAGGTAACCATAGACAAAAAGAAGCCAGCCCGCACCAGCCCCGCTGATACGCTGGCGCCCGACTCCCTGGCGAAGCCCAGGCGTTAATCATTTCGTAAAGCCTAACGCCTGGCGGCAACTTTGGCTGAGGCGTTGATGCGAAATTGTCAACGTTTTTTGTATTTTTACAGCTACCACTGTAAGATATATTGTTTGCATACACACCAACAAACCTATACAATGTTACGACAACGCTTACTCCTGCTGATCATTTTTCTGGGATTTACCCGCCTCTCTTTTGCACAGACCGACCAGAAGGCAAACCCACAGACTTCTGCGACGCTCGCCATGGAAGTGCCCATCCAAGCGCTGACCAGCGGCCCCAACTACCACTGGTTTGGCTATTATGACAAGTTGCAAACCGATCCTTCCGGGCGTTATGTGCTGGGCATGGAAGTAACCTTTGAAGGGCGTTCGCCTAAGCCGGATGATGTACTCAAAATCGGTATGATTGATACGCAGGACAATAACCGCTGGACAGTATTGGGAGAAAGCCATGCCTGGGGCTGGCAGCAGGGCTGTATGCTGCAATTTATCCCTGGCAGCGACCAGGAGGTGATTTGGAATGATAAGGAAGGCGAGCAGTTTGTCAGCCATATCCTGAATATCAAGACACAAGAGAAACGCACCCTGCCGTTTGCCATCTACACGCTGAGCCCGGACGGTAAAACCGCCCTGAGCGTAGACTTTGAGCGCATCAACGACCTGCGCCCGGGCTATGGATATGCCGGCATTGCCGACCCCAACAAAGAGAAGATCGCCCCGGCCAATGCAGGCATCTACCGCTGCGACCTGGCAACGGGCAAGAAAGAACTGATCATCTCGCTGGCCGACATCATGAAGGTAAAACTGCCCGACACCAAAGAAGCTTCGTTTCAGGATTACCAGACCAACAAGCACTGGTTCAACCACCTGCTGTTCAGCCCGGACGGTTCCCGTTTTATCTTTTTGCACCGCTGGAAAACACCTTCCAAGTCAAGCGTAGGCGGTTTTGGTACGCTGATGTATACGGCGGCAGCCGACGGCAGCGACCTGCGCCTGGTAGACAATTCAGGCTATACCTCCCACTTCATCTGGAGCGACCCCGAGCATATCTGTGCCTGGACCAAACCACGGGGGATGGAACATGCCTTTTACCTGTTTGAAGACAAAGAAAATACACAACCCAAAGCCGTTGGCAAGGGCATTATGACCGAAAACGGGCATAATACCTATGTGCCCAACACCAACAACGAATGGATACTCAACGATACCTATCCCGGCAAAGACCGCAAGCAAACGCTTTACCTCTACCATGTGCCTACCCGTCAAAAAGTCGTGCTGGGCAGGCTTCACTCTCCTGAAAGCTACAAAGGAGAATGGCGCTGCGATCTGCACCCGCGGTCTACTCCAGACGGTAAACACGTCATCATTGACTCAACGCATGAAGGCAATGGCAGACAGATATATTGGGCGGACATCAGCGAGATCGTAAACAAGAAAATGAGCAAAAGAGAGTAACAGCTTTTGCGTAAAAAAGCACGGCATCCACAGCATCGCAGAAGACAGATTCGTAGATTAAAACAGCCGGTACGTAGATTACATCTGCATAAAATCAACAATACAAGGGTTTGCAAAGTTGTTCTTATCACTTAAACAGGAATTTATTAAATCAAAGTGATGAGAATTTTAACCTTATGCCTTACCCTATGTATCCCCGCTTTTGTATGGGCACAAACCAGCCAGGCCGTTCGTGGAAGTGTGATAGACAGCGACACAGGCGAGCCGGTAGCTTACGCCAATGTAGCCTTGTACACAAAAGGCAGTGAGCAACCTCTTACGGGTACATTTACCAATCCGCAAGGAGTGTTTACGCTCAAAAATGTAAACCCTGGAGCGTATGCTTTGCAGGTGCAGTTTGTAGGATACGAAACGTACCGGGTGCCAGACCTCAAAGTCAATGCACAGACAGGCGACCTGGACCTGGAACCTTTGCCATTAGCCAAAACTGCTACCGAATTAGAGGAAGTCATCGTGCAGGACGACCGGATCAGCCGTCCGGTAGAAACGACGCTGGAAGGACTCACCGTGCGTCCTGATCAGAATCTATCCAATGCTGGCGGCAGCGTCATTGATGTACTAAGAAACACCCCATCTATTACCGTAGGGCAGGACGGCGGCGTCACCATCCGCGGCAGCAGCTCTACCAACGTACTGATCAACGGACGCAACTCCGCCCTGGCCAACGGGCTGGAACAGATTCCTGCCAGCGCTGTAGAAAGTATTGAGGTGGTCAACAACCCCAACGCCCGGTACGATGCGCAGGGGACAGGCGGTGTGCTGAACATTAAGCTCAAACAGGGCGATGAAAGTACCCTGGGCACCAGCGGACAGGCCAAGATCACGTTGGGTAACCGCTACCGGGTCAATACTTCGCTGAATTTAAACCACCAGGCTAAACGCTTTGAAGTATTCGGAGGCTACAACTACCGCCGCTCGCCCAGCATTGGCTATTCGGAAAGCGAGCGAACCACGCTCATTAACAACCCCCGGCGTATCGTGCAGGAGCGTGACAGAGCGCGCAGCGACAACAGCCATACGGTAAACTATGGCGCCAGCTATTTTATGCCTAAAGCCGAACTGGCCTACGAGGGCGTCTTTGAGACAGAAAACGAAAACGACACGGAAACCACCTACAGCCGTATCTTTGACCTGAACGATAACCTGCTGACCAACAACGTAAGAGACAACTTTGAGACGGAAGAAAATTATACGTTTGACAATGCATTGACCTTTACTAAACGGTTTGCCCAAAAAGACCGGGAGTTTCGTGCCACCCTCAGCCATTCTTACCGCGACAACCTGGAGACGCAGGATACAGAAACCCGCCCGCTGGACCAGGTAGGTGACATCGTACAGCAACGGGCAGCCACCGATGAGTTGCGCCAAACGATCGTGGCACGGGCTGATTATGTGCATCCGCTGGAAAACGGAAAGTTTGAGGTAGGTTATAAATCTACTTTCCGCAGACTGGATAACGACTACGTAGTCGAAAGATTCAACGACGAAGCCGAAACCTGGATATTGAATACGGATGTGAGCAACCGCTTTCTTTACCAGGAACAGGTACACGCCCTGTACGGTATCTATGAGCATTCTTTTGATAAGATAGACATCTCCCTGGGCACCCGGCTGGAGCAAACGATGGTAGATACCCGCCTGTATAATACCGGCGAAGAAAACGATCAGCGGTATCTAAGCCCTTTTCCCAGCCTGCAGGCATTGTACCGCCTCAGCGAAGAGCAGTCGCTCAAATTTACTTATAGCCGTCGTATCGACCGCCCCGGCTCCTGGGCGCTGAATCCCTTCCCGGACATTGGCGACTCTCTGAACATCCGCGTGGGTAACCCTAACCTGAAGCCGGAATTTATCCAGTCGCTGGAGTTTGGGCATAAGGTAAACTTTCAGCAATCTGACCTGACTTCTACGCTCTTTTACCGCCGTACCAATGGCAAGGTAGACCGCATCCTCAGCGTAGATGAGAACGGCGTTTCTTACCGTACACCCGACAACCTGCTCAGCGGCACCGACTATGGGTTGGAACTCATAGGTACGGCTACGCTAACTTCCTGGTGGGACATCAACGGCAGTGTTTCTTTATACCGCAGCATCATCGACGGTACCAATTTGAACCAGGGCTATACCAACGCCAGCTTTGCCTGGAATGCCAAGCTGGTCTCCAATATGGCGTTGCCCTGGGATTTGAGTTATCAGCTTACGGCTAATTACGACTCCCCGGAGGTAGAAGCACAGGGGTTTGACTATGCACGGTATTATGCGGATATGAGCTTCCGGCGCAAGCTTTTCAAAGGCAAAGGCAGTATCAGCCTGAGTTTACGCGATGTGTTTAACACCTACCAGTTTGGTGGTGAGAACAACACCGACGCGTTCAGAAGCACTTTCCTCTACAAACGAGATAGCCGCCGGGCTTATCTGAGCCTGCAATATAAATTTTAGCAGTCTGGTCGTTTAATAAATCTGATAAATTCATCTACATTTAACGGTTTATTCACTACGACCTTCTGCCTGCCGGGCAGTACAGCCTAAGACTGTTATGGACACTGCTGTCAACACCCTCCAAAAGCCCAAGCTGGACTTCTGGCAGATCTGGAACATGAACTTCGGCTTTATGGGCATACAGTTTGGCTTTGCCCTGCAAAACGCCAACACCAGCCGCATCTTTGAGACCCTGGGCGCCAGCCCCGATGAGATCCCTATCCTCTGGCTGGCTGCCCCGACCACAGGCTTGCTCGTACAGCCCATCATCGGCTATTTCAGCGACCGTACCTGGCATCCCCGGCTGGGCAGGCGCAAGCCTTACTTCCTGATAGGAGCCATCCTGGCAAGCCTGGCGCTGATCGTGATGCCTAACTCGCCCGTGCTGTGGGTAGCTGCCGGTATGCTCTGGATCATGGATGCTTCCATCAACGTTTCTATGGAGCCCTTCCGTGCCTTGGTGGCTGATATGCTGCCCTCTGTGCAGCGTACCACCGGCTTTGCCGTACAGACCTTCTTTATCGGCATAGGCGCAGTGGTGGCGTCTGCCTTGCCTTATATGATGACCGAATGGTTTGGGGTGAGCAACACCGCTCCGGCAGGGGAGATACCCAGTTCGGTCAAGCTTTCTTTTTACTTAGGGGCGTTTGCTTTCTTTGCGGCTGTAGGCTGGTCGGTGCTGCGTACGCGGGAGTACCCGCCGGAAGAGTTCAGGCGATACAATGGTGAGGAAGGTACCCAGGCACCGGATGAAGGCTTGAAGCAAATCTTCACCGACTTTGCCCATATGCCCAAGACCATGATGCAGTTGGCGGTCGTGCAGTTTTTCACCTGGTTTGCCCTGTTCTGCATGTGGCTCTACACCACCTCTGCCGTCACAGAACACGTCTACGGCACGACAGACCCTACCTCTGCGCTGTACAATGAAGGTGCTAACTGGGTAGGGATTTGCTTTGCGGTATACAACGGATTCTCAGCCTTGCTGGCGTTCCTGCTGCCCCGCCTGGCAAAGACTATGGGCAGGAAGCGCGTGCATATGCTCTCTCTATGCGTAGGCGGGCTCAGCCTGATCTCTATCTATTTTATCAACGACCCTAACCTGCTCTTGCTGTCTATGCTGGGTGTAGGGCTTGCCTGGTCCAGCATCCTGACCATGCCGTATGCGATCCTGGCAGGTTCGCTGCCTGCTGCCAAGATGGGTATTTACATGGGCATCTTCAACTTCTTCATCGTCATCCCGCAGATCATTGCCTCCGGCACACTGGGCTTCATCTCCCGCAACTTCCTGGGCAACCAGGCGATCTATGTACTCATCATCGGCGGCGTCTCTATGATCCTGGCCGGGCTGTTGGTCACCTTGGTAGATGATGTGGACGATGTGGCGGTGGAGTAGGTAGTGGACGCCAGGTGTTTAGCTCTGCCACCTGAACACATAAGCACCTGGTATTTGCACATACAGTGCGCGGTTATGTTATACTATTTCAATACCTTTTGTTTTTATCATAGTAAGCAGGGGCGATGCATGGTCTTCCCTAAATCGCTTTACACCAATCAGGTAGGGTTCTATCTTCGTGTTTACCTGACGGGTCAAGTTCCATATCTTGCCCACCGCCAGATCATCTGTCTCATCGTATTGGTCTGAAACAATCATCACATCAATATCACTGGATGCTGTAGCTGTATCATCGGAGTAACTTCCAAAAAGAAAAGCTTTGTTAACAGAAAAACCCTCGGCGTCTAAAAGATTGATGTATCTTTTCAATAGTGCTATAATTTCTCCCTGAGCCATATCAGTAACTTTTCAGTTTTAGTTATTAGTTTAGGTCAGTCAAAGATATTGATTTTATCGCTTTATCTATTACAATAGTCCGGTAAATACTTAAGCAGCCAATCTGCCATAGTTTAAAATCTGCTGTATGGCTGCTTTATTTTCTTGTAAGTCTGCATCAAGCTGAAAGTTAACTAAAAACAAATTCAACATCTGTTCATTGAAATACTGGG
>JBBSNI010000089.1:0-16046 GCA_038232695.1 Cytophagales bacterium | reverse complement strand
GGCGTGTACGTCGCGGTACCTTACCGCCAAAGAGCATTCCACAAACTTGGCTGTCATGCCGAACAAGCCGAACATGATCATCCAGAATGTAGCACCCGGCCCGCCCAGAGAGATGGCTACGGCTACACCCGCAATATTACCCAAGCCTACCGTGCCGGAAAGTGCGGCGGTCAGCGCCTGAAAGTGGGTGATCTCGCCGGGGTCGCCTTCGTGGGTGTATTTTCCTTTGATAATATCTATGGCATGGCCGAAACCCCGTACGTTGACAAAGTTCAGATAAATGGTGAAAACAATAGCCGCCGTGATCAGCCAAACGACGATAAAAGGGACTTCCACGCCATTGATTGAAAACAGGGGAAAGAAGATAACAGTACTAATGATTTCTGCCAAAGGTGCAAACAGGCTGTCTATGATCTGGTCTACGCTTTTCTCATCGTTAGATTGAGCAAAGCCGGGCAGGTAGGTGACAATGACTAATAGAAAGGACGATACAAAAGCTTTGCGCATGATTGAAAGGTCAACAGGTCAGGTATAGGTCAAACAAAGCGAAAATATACGACAACTTTCTTAAAAATCTAATTTCATAATTTTTGAGTTTATGGTTCTGAGTACTCTACCCAACTATTTTTAATGCGTGATAGTCGGGGGTGAATATTTGCAGATAAGGGATGAAACAAAGGAATCTGCAATAGACTTTTCCTGGTATGTAGTTTTCTGCCTGGAACCACTCTTGAACCAAATCAATGCCTTTTCTTACAAAGCTATTGGCTTTGTAGCCGTGGTTCTTTATTTAAACAGTTTACAAGGGTCATCCAGATGCGGGATGCCGTCCAGCCATTCTGAATACAGCACATTTCAAGCAAAGTTTGGAAAGTTTGATCAAGGATAAGCAGAAACAGGAAAGCATTTGCTCATGGCTGGTTTATGTTCCCGGTTTTACTTAAACTGACCAAACTCTTCTTGTATGACTACCTTGCGAAAGTTGCGCTCAACCGAGACGCTCTGTTTTTATAGCCTGGATACCACCACCAGCTTTGCCCTGCCTTTGTTCTCCTCGCTCATCCCTGCTGGCTTTCCTTCTCCGGCAGATGACTACCTGGAACTCAGACTGGACCTGAACCGCCACCTCATCACCCACCCTTCCTCTACCTTCTGTGCCCGCGTGACGGGCAACTCTATGACAGAGGCAGGTATACAGGAAGGCGACATCCTCATCATCGACAAAGCCCTCACACCTGCCGATGGCAACATTGTGGTCTGCTTTCTGGATGGAGCTTTCACCGTCAAGCGCATAGAAAAGCAGCAAGATCACCTCTACCTGATGCCCGCCAACGAGCAGTATGCTCCTATCCTTCATTGCCCGCAGCAACGAGGCTAAGTCTTTGGGCATCCGCATGGGCACACCCTACCACAGCGTCAGAGAGATCATTAAAAGAGAAAACATCACCGTCTTTAGCAGCTGTGCCAGTCTCATCACGGTCTTTATCCGTACCAACCCACACAGGCAAGACAGCCAGTACAGCAACTCCATTACGATAAGCTTACCCCAGGGCTAGCCAGGACACCACGCAGTTCATCCACTATGCCCTGTTGGGCTTGCAGCATATCTTCCACGAGGGCTATGCCTATCAGAAGGTAGGCGTGATGCTCTCAGGCTTTACGCCCAAAGCGCAACGGCAGCTTTCTGTCTTTGCCCCAACGGATGAGGACAAAAAAGAGATACTCATGCTCACCCTGGACAGCATCAATGCCAGGTTTGGCAGAGACACGGTCAAGATCGCCCAGACAGGCATCGGGCAAAGCTGCCAGACCCAACGCCAGATGCTTTCCCCCAGCTATACGACCCGGTGGGATGAACTGTTGGAGGTAAGAGGTTAATTGACCCATCCAGGCCCGTCCGATTGCCAATCCCTGGTTTTAAGGTCGAAAAACTCAAAGGCATACATGTTTTTGATAATATCCTTCGGTGTTTGCGGTGTGGTTTTCTGCTGCACCAACTTAGCCAGCTTTTCAGGTTTTGCAGAAAGTCCACTGCGTTCAAAATACTGGCTGTTGATCTGCCGTTTCAATTCTCTCACACTCCAGGTACCTTTGATGCATTCAATTTCGTAGAAGGTTCGTTTGAGCGTGTTGTCAATTTTAATCAGTTCTACCAAATGTGAGAAAGACAACTTTGAGATGATTTTATCTGGTGGTACCTGAAGTTGCTGGGCGGCATCCCGCTTTCCTGATTGTGGCTTCACTGCCTTCTCTTTTTTAGAAGCAGATGATTTTTGGGACAGCGACCCAAGAATTGACTCAGGGATTTGGTTCTTGAAAGCTTGAGACAGTGACCCAATCATTTGAGGGTAGCATTGGTAAAATTGCCTGCATCTGGATAGTTCAGGAGCGCTCAGCCCTTTGATTTTTGTTTGACTTGCGATAGAATTTAGCAAACCAGAACCGTACTTGGCCTTATCTTCGCCTTCCTGCTCAAATTCAACAATGTAAAAGCCAATCAACCAGTTACGAATGGTCAGAGCCTGATTGACTGCGTTGGCGGCTTTGGTTTGCAAGTAGCCATGCACTTGCTCGATGGTGACTATAAGTTGTTTGAAATCTTTCATATCACAGGGTAACTAAAATAAGCGACCGTTTTCTTGCTTTACTTTGCCTTTCCGGTTTACCAGGCTTATTTTGCAGCATACGCTGGTTTCCGAGTTAATAAACCCGCTTAACTTTTCAAAGTAAAATCTATCCGCAAAATAACACTTTCTTTACCTGCCATATGATGAATATACTGCCATGCATACCTTAGACTGGAACCGGATCAACGCCCTGGTAGCGCAGCGTTATCTTAGCGTGCAGAAGCATCCTGAGGGCGAACTTTATATTTGCAACTACACCGCTAAAGCGCAGTACGATGCCTTCTGGAATGACTACACCCGCATGTGCCGTGGCCTGATCATCGACCCATCCGGGCGTATACGGGCTCGTCCGTTTGCCAAATTTTTCAACCTGGGCGAAGTGCCATTAGACGAGTTGCCAAAAGAGCCTTTCGAGGTGTACGAAAAGATGGATGGCTCTCTGGGTATTTTGTACAGGCTTGAAGGCATCCCGCAGATCGCTACCCGGGGCTCCTTTGTGAGCGAACAGGCACAGGTAGCTACCCGGATTTTGCACGAAAAATATCAACACCTGCTCCCCCAACTCAATCCTGACTACACCTACCTGTTTGAGATCATTTATCCGGAAAACAGGATCGTGGTCGACTACGGTCCGGTGCGCGACCTGTTCCTGTTGGCTATTGTAGATACGGAGTCCGGCAAAGAGCTTCCTTTGGCAGATATAGGGTTTCCTCTTGTCAAAAAACATAATGGCATTCAACATCTGACGCAGATGGAGCGAGATGCCGCCCAGCAGCATATAGGGGAAAACCAGGAAGGGTTCGTGATACGCTTTCAGTCCGGTATGCGTGTCAAGGTGAAGTCTTCTGAATATGTGCGCCTGCACCGCATCATCACCGGCTTGTCTGTGCTGGACTTGTGGCAATACCTGTCTGAAGGTGAGTCTTTGGATGAGTTGTTAGAAAAAGTGCCCGATGAGGTATACACCTGGGTCAAACAGTCTGTCACTGATCTGCAAAGGCAGTACCAGGCGATTGAAGAGGAGTGCAAGCGGGTATATAAAGAGTTTCCTACACGAAAAGAGACGGCGTTGTACTTTCAGCAGCAGCGGTATCCGCATATACTCTTTGCGATGCTTTCCGGCAAAGATTACGCGCCCTTTATCTGGCGAATGCTTCGCCCTGACGGAAATCAAACATATTTCAGCCGGGATGATGCCAAAAACTGAAAGTAGACCGTAAAAGGTTTATTAACATGAAGTACACAAGGGGTATACACAAACAGGTTGAACGCATTTAAAAATGCAATCTAAAACCGTTAGAAAATGCTATTGACAAGCTTAATTTGTTGTTTTCAATTGCAATTCGTGCTATTCATGCCCTTTGCTCGCTTTGTTACTTTTGCAATCGACCGCTGCGGCGGACCGTCAAAAGTCTTGGGCAAAATATCACGCCACCCGCAAAACCCGACGCACCCTCCGCGATTTTGCCCCCTCCAGCGCACCTTTTAATGTGTTTAACCTGATACACAAAGGTTTAACCTGCTATCTTTGTGACCTTTGTGCTATACTTAGTGACCTTTGCGGTTCAATAAAAGAGTGTGCTAAAACCGCAGCCCTAGGGACAAAGAGACCCGCCTGCTTAGCCTTTTTTCGCTATAAAATATCTCGCCGCCGCCCCAGTCGGGCGTGGTGTATTCCAGGAAACTGCGCTGCAACCGGTAGCCTACGGCCAACAGCAAGGCGGAGTTTCGCATATGCACCTGGTAGCCAACACCGGGCTGCAACATCAATCCGCCTCTGACTTTGGTGAATTGAAAGCCCGTGTAGTTTTGGTTTTTGAAAGCAAAACCGTAGCCGGCGTTCAGAAAATAGTAAGGCGATACTTTGCGTTTCATCAGGGTGCCCCGCAGGCTGGCATACACCGGCAGGGTGGCAATGGTTTCCCGCGGGTCTACGCCTATGCCCAGACCTGCTTGCAGATGCGGCTGAAAGGCAAAGCCATGCACCATATTGGCGGAAAACATTGCCCGGCGACCACTACCGCTCTGCCCTAACAGCAGCCCTACATCCGCCATACTAAAAAAACCTCGCTGGAACTCATACTGATAAGCGGGGCGCTGCCTCACTTCCTTTACTGCCGGCTCCGGGGTGTACTTGCCAAAATAAATGCTTTTGATCTTGTCCAGGCGAATGTCTACATGGGTCACCTCATCTATTTCCAGGGTCAGATAATCCTCAAAGACGGAGTTGATGATGGTACCCTGCAACACCCTGCCGTTGATCAGATAGACCGTAGCCGTCGTCTTCTCCTGTGCCCGTACCGGCTGGCTGCTCCAGGCTAAGAATAATCCCAAAAGAATGATCAGATACGTTTTTTGCATATGTCGTTAGGGGTTTTAAGCAGTGGGGAGCCGGAAGACCGAAGTGGGAAGTACTGTCTTCCGGCTTCAAAAAGCAGGCATGGTGATCTTGCTGAGCAGTTTGATATCCTTAGGATTGCTGTAGTCGTACTGATACAGTCCGTCGTCGCCGATGAGCATGAGCACTTGGTTCAGGGGAATGACATCGTAGGCGTGGATGTCTTTGAAATGGGCCAGCAGGTTCTGGTCTATTTTTCTGTCGTTGGTTGCGTCAAAGACTTTAAGCCCAAATTCTCCTTCGCAGAGAAATAAAGTGTTTCCGTCAATGCCTAAGCCATGCGGATGCTCCATCGTATACGACTGCACCAGCCGGGGGTTTTTCGCATCGCTGATGTCTACCACTTCCAACTGGTTGGGCGCGTTCTGGCAGGGCGTACCTTCGCGCAGCGTCACATAGGCTTTGTCGCCCTGTACGACCACCGGGTCGCAACTGGTCACATGCTGGTAGGTAGAGAGAAATACCGGGTTTTCCGGCTGGGTGTTGTCGTAGATGTGCATTCCGTTTTGCGATCCGATGAAGAGCTTGTCCTCATAAGGAAAGATCGTCTCTATAGAAGTGTTGATGGCTATTTCAGCGCCGGCTTTGGGATTGTCGCGGGTAGTGATGTCAAAGACATGCAGGTTAAAATCATCTATGGTATACAAATAATCTTTTGCCACCGTAAAGCGCGCCATAGAACCTCCTACACCCGCCCCGCCACTGGCTGAAGGTCCGCCAGATTTGACGCTATTGCTCATCGTAAAATCAGTATATGCCATTTCGCTGAGCGCCATGCCACTCCGGTAATAATACCAGCCCGGGGCAAACTCGTTGACTTCTCCCTCAAAAGTCTCTACTACTTCTACTTCTTCCCAACTTGTGACGACGCCCCGTGCAGCGTCTGTATAAAAACCATAGCTGTTGTAGAGCGGGAATACGTCTTCTACCCGCTTCAATTCTTTTACGTTATTGACATCGCTCACATCAATGGCCAGCAGGTCGATATAGCTGTCGGCATACAGGATGTTGCCCTTGCCTGCCAGGTCAAAGTTGCCGGGGATGTTAATAAAGCTTACGTTGACAGGGTTGGCGGGGTCACGGTTGTCAATGACATGGACGCCTTCATTGGGTTCATTGATAAACAGGTAACCATCCAGAAAATACATTTTTCCGGGCTTCTCTATGGGGCGGGCGGGCTCGATAGCGAAAGCGGCCCGTAGCTCTGCCGTAGAAGTATACACAGGCTCCAGGTACGTATAGCGTCGGGTGACTTCCACTTTGTCGGTACATTGGCTGAGAAGCAGCAGGCAGCCCAGGGCAGCCATCAAGGTGCAGGCGTAGCCGGGCCGGCTATCGCGTAAGCGGGTGAATCGTAAAGTGTTCATAGATATGTGCGTTAAATCGTTAACTTTTATACTAAGACACAAGAAAGCTAACGAATCGTTGGAAGCATACCCTAATTTTTTTGCCGGCAACAATGGCTACTCCTGATCAGCGGTAGTTTGACAGACCGGCATGACCGGCTGCGCTTTTGGGTAAACTCCCCCGGAGGTATTGATCAGAAAAACTACACCCGTCTTGTCTTTCCACGTCTCTGGCGACTGCATAAAATTGGGCGCTATCGTATAGCTTCCTAAGGCAATATCTTCATCGCCGTCGCCGTCTATGTCGGCAGCGTCCATCGTCATCCAACGGCCCAGGGTATGGATAGGGAGCGTAGCTGGGGAGAAAGCCAGTGTACCTGTATTTTCCAAATAGACAAAGCTTCGCTCCGGGTGCTGCGCATAGTCGGCAAAGAAGGCGATCGCGGCGATATCCAGGTCGCCGTCGTTATCAAAATCACGGGCTATGGCTTTGTACGTGCCGGCCATCGGGAAGAAGTAAGCCTGCTCCAACTGCCACCCACCCCGGTTCAGAAAGACATAGACGCCATGATAAGGCTTGAGCGTCATAGAATAGTCGGCGTTGTCGCCGCAGGTGTACAGGACATCCGGTAGCCCGTCCCGGTTAAAGTCCTGTATCTCAAAATAGGTGGAACCATATACCGGCGGGAAGCGCAGCAATAGCCGTTCTTTAAAATCACCGTTGCCCTGGTTTTCCCATAAGACCAGCTTTTCGTCTCCCTGCGCAAACAACACGAGGAGGTCTACCAGCCCATCGCCGGTAAAGTCTCCTATTTCTGCCTTTAGCGCACCGGGTTCAGCTTTCAGGATATATTCCTGGTACGCACCGTTCGGCGATTTTTTCCAGTAAGCCAGGCTGCCTGTCCGGTAGCCGTAGTTGCAGACGAGCAGTTCATCTACCTGATCATTGTCTAAGTCTACCGGCAGCACCTGGGTAGGGCGGTGCAGTTCATTGAGCAAAAAGCCGGAGGAAGCTGTCCCGGGTTGGCTCAGGGCAAGCCCCCTGGCATATCCTGCGTGGCTTTCTGTCGGGTGGATAGAAAAACCGATGTGGGCGGTGAGCAGGCTGTCGCCCCCTGTTAGGTGTATGGCGCTAATGGCGGTCTGCTGCGGCAGGGTTTGCTGCAATTTACCTGAAGCATCCAACACATACAAAGCCCTGTTGCTTGCATCAGCCGCATAGACCTGTCGGTTAACCGAATCGATCTTAACGCAGGTAACGCCCGGCGATGAGATGTGGGGTAAAGCAGCCTGCCGGACAGCAAATACGTCTGTATACGCCAGCGGTGTGGTTTGGCCGGAAGCCGGAAGGGTATCCGGCGCATAGCTGGCATAAAAGGCTTTGATCTTTTCCCACTGTTCGGTCGTGACAACCGCCTGGCGGGGATAGTTTCCTTCTACGAGCAACTGTGACAGGTTTTCCGTAGCTGTAGTGTCTGCATCGAGCCTGCCTAAGTGCAGCCCCATGACCGGCAGTACGCCGCGTTGCCAGGTGGTTTTATCCAGCAGGGCAGGGTCTGCAAACTGGTGGCAACTGCTGCAATGTCGCTGTGCCAAAGCAGCACCTTTTTGTTTGGTGCGGATGCAGCCCGGTAGCAGCACTATTAAAGATACCACGGTGATGAGCGCGGCTTTGGTACGATGAAGAGTAAATGAAAACAGCGTTTTTGTAGTTTAATTAATTATATAGCTCTCCTAAACCCCGGTATAATTGAACGGCGTGATCGCCAGCAGTTCTTCTTTTACTGCTTCGGATACTTCCAGCGACTGGATAAAACGCTTGATGACGCCTTCTGAAATGCGTTCGTTGTGGCGGGTCAGCGTTTTGAGGGCTTCGTAGGCCTGAGGGTAGCCTTCGCGCCGCAATATCGTTTGTATGCCTTCTGCTACCACCGCCCAGTTGTCTTTCAGGTCATCGTGCAGGGCTGCCTGGTTTACTTCTATCTTGCTGAGTCCTTTCTGCAAAGACCGTAAAGCGATGAGCGTATGCCCCAGCGGGACGCCGGTATTTCTCAGGACGGTAGAGTCGGTCAGGTCGCGCTGGAGGCGGGAGACGGGCAGTTTGGCGGCCATGTGTTCAAACAGGGCGTTGGCCACACCCAGGTTGCCTTCGGCATTCTCAAAATCTATAGGGTTGACCTTGTGAGGCATGGCAGAAGAACCTACCTCGCCAGCCACGATCTTTTGCGTAAAATAACCCATAGAAACATACTGCCAGACATCGCGGCTAAAGTCCAGCAGTATGGTGTTGATCCTTTTCAGGTTGTCGAACAAGGCTGCCAGAAAATCATAGTGCTCGATCTGGGTCGTCGGGTGGCTTCTTTTCAGTCCTAAGTATTTTTCTGTAAACCGGTTGCCAAAGGCGATCCAGTCTACATGCGGATAAGCCACTACGTGGGCGTTGAAGTTGCCCGTAGCACCGCCAAACTTCGCCGCATGGGGCAGGGCTTCCAGCAACCCGGTTTGCCTGATCAGTCTTTCGTGAAATACCTGCCACTCTTTGCCCAGGCGGGTGGGCGAAGCAGGCTGTCCGTGGGTACGCGCCAGCATAGGAATATCGCGCCAGCCGGTTGCCTGAGTTTGGAGTTGATTGACCACTTCTGCAAGCAGCGGCAGATATACCTTTTGCAGCGCTTCGCGCACGGACAGCGGGATAGCCGTGTTGTTGATGTCCTGTGAAGTTAGCCCGAAGTGGATAAATTCTTTGTAGGACTGCAAGCCGAGCGTGTCGAACTTATCTTTCAGAAAATATTCTACCGCTTTCACATCATGGTTGGTCGTCTTCTCGATCTCTTTGATCTGCTGCGCTTGTTTTTCGTCAAAATCCTCATAGACGCCGCGCAACTCAGGAAATACGGAAGTCGCTACGGATTGCAGTTGCGGTAGCGGGCATTCACACAGGGCAATAAAATATTCTATCTCTACCATCACCCGGTACCGGATCAAAGCATACTCCGAAAAGTAAGGCACCAGCGCCTGGGTTTGCTTTCTATAGCGTCCATCCACAGGTGAAATAGCTGTAAGTGTGTTTAAGGTCATTGTATTAAACTCAGGCTTTCCGGCAAAGGTAAACAGGTTTTACAGATATGCATTGCTTTCAAGAAAATTGATATTTTATAAGGAAGGTTCATGCGTTTGCTTGTTATACTTTTGAAAGGAATAAGGCTATACAAAAAGAGTCTGAATAGTTGTATCAAACCTAACCATTCTATAGTTTGCCATATGGCATATTCCTACAGATAGAATGTAATGCCCGGTTGGGTAAAAACTAACACAACTTATGATTATCTTTGTATATATAAAGAACAGGTAAATCAATTAAGGGAACTGGTGATCATTACCAGAAGCGAATGGCAGGATTACCGGGACGATCTCAAACGACCCTGGTACAAAAAATTATTAGGCATTCAATAAAATACCAGACTAAAACCGTATTCAACGTGCTATTTAATTTATTCAATAAGAAAAAAGAAGATACCGAAACCACGCCCGAAACAGGCTATCATGCACTCAAAGTGCGGGATATTATCCGGGAAACCTCAGAAGCGATCACCATCGTCTTTGAAAAACCTGCACAGGAAATGTCCTACGAATCAGGGCAGTTCCTGACTTTGATATTGCCTATGGAAGGAAAAGAGATCAGAAGGTCGTATTCGCTGTGCACTTCTCCGCTCATCGACCCTCATCCGTCGGTGACCGTCAAGCGGGTGGCTTCGGGAAAAGTGTCTAACTATCTGAACGACACCCTGAAACCCGGCGACACCCTCCAGGTGATGGAACCCAAAGGCACCTTTATCACCCCCATGCACGTCGACAACCAGCGGCATGTGGTCATGTTTGGCGGGGGCAGCGGCATCACTCCCCTGATCTCGCTGATCAAGTCGCTGCTGCATTCCGAGCCACACTCCCGCGTATCGCTCATCTACGCCAACCGCAGTGAAGAGACGATCATCTTTAAGAACCAGTTAGAGGCTTTGCAGAAACAATATCCTGGCCACTTTCATGTGCTGCATGTGCTGGAAGAGCCTTCTAAGGGCTTTGCCTGTACGCCCGGCATGGTCACCGCCGACCGCGTTCCTGAACTGTTAAGCCAGTTGCCTTACCAGGAGCCGCAGACAGAATATTTTCTTTGCGGTCCGCAAGGTATGATGGATGAGGTTATGAAAGCTTTGCGCGCCATGAAGATAGGACCTCGCCTGATCCATAAGGAAAGCTTTGTGGCGGGTCCCAACCAAAAGAAAGAACCGGCAGCTGTGGCAGCAGACGCCGATACGCAGGCAGGCTGGGATACCGGAACCAGCGTAGGCGCGTTTGGAAATACCCACAAGCCTGTGACGGAAGCACACGAGGTCACCATCCGGTACGAAGGAGAGACCTACCGGTTTGTGGTAGCACCGGAAAGCAGCATCCTGCAAACCGCCCTGGCACTGGACATCGACCTGCCCTATTCCTGCCAAAGCGGCTTGTGCACCGCCTGCATGGGCAAATGCACTTCCGGCAGAATGAAATTGGACGAAGAAGACAGCCTAACCGAAGAAGACCTGAAAGAAGGCTTCGTCCTCACCTGTGTAGGACACCCGCTGACTTCTGATGTTGTCATTGAGATAGAATAAATGAGGTGTTTAGGTGTTAATGTGTTACGGTGTTAAAGTATGTAAGCACTATAACACATTAACACCTTCGCACTTTAACACATTAAACCAAAAAATATGAACCAAGACATTATCATTCCCACAAAAAAGGAAAGAAGATTTTTACCCAAAGATTTTGCCGTCACTACCTGGGAGGCGATCAAGCCTTATTATGACGATCTGCTACACCGGGAGATCAACGACGCTGCTGGGCTCAGAATCTGGTTTGCCGACCGCAGCGAACTCGAAGCGGTCGTCTCTGAAAACCTGGCCTGGCGTTATATCAAAATGACCTGCGATACGACGGATGAAAACCTTACCCAAAGTTACCATGAGTTTATTACCGACATAGAGCCTAAGATCGCACCTGTCAGCAATGGGTTGAACAAAAAAGCATTGGCCAGCCCTTACCTAACAGACCTGAAAGAAAAAGAAGGTTATCCTATTCTGATCCGCGAACTGGAAAAAGAGGCGAAGCTCTTCCGGGAAGAAAATATCCCGCTCAAAACCGAAGAACAGAAAGAATCCCAGAAGTTTGGCGCGATCTCCGGGGCGATGACTGTAGAGATCAACGGCAAAGAGATGACCCTGCCGCAGGCCGGCAATATGCTGGAGTCTACCGACCGGGAAGTACGTGAAGAAGCCTACCGGAAGATCACCCGCAGAAGATTGCAGGACAAAGAACCGCTGAACGAACTCTACACCCGCCTAGTCAGCATACGCCACCAGATGGGTAAGAACGCTGGCTTCGACAACTACCGCGATTATATGTTTGCCGCGATGGGACGGTTCGACTATACGCCCCAGGACTGTTTTGATTTTCACAACGCCGTAGAAAAAGAAGTAACGCCCCTGCTCAACGAACTGGCGACCCGCCGGAAGATCACTTTGCAATTGGGCAAGCTAAAACCCTGGGACAAAAGCGTAGACCCTACCGGCCAGCCGCCTCTGAAACCTTTTGCGACGGGTGAGGAACTGACCAGCAAAACGATTCAGTGTTTCAGCAAGCTGGACCCTTTCCTGGGCGAACGCATCGCCATCATGCAGGCCATGGGACACCTGGATTTAGAATCCAGAAAGGGCAAAGCGCCGGGTGGGTACAACTATCCACTGTCGGAGACCGGTGTGCCGTTTATCTTTATGAATGCTACCTCCAACCTGCGCGATATGGTCACCATCATGCACGAAGGCGGTCATGCCGTGCATTCGTTTTTGACGCGTGAGTTAGAATTGGTCAACTTTCAGCACCCTCCTTCCGAAGTCGCAGAACTGGCTTCTATGGCGATGGAACTGATCTCTATGGACCACTGGGATTTGTTTTTTGACAAAGAAGAAGACTTAGAGCGCGCCAAACGCGAGCATCTGGAGCAGATCATCCACACCCTGCCCTGGGTAGCCACCATTGATAAATTTCAGCATTGGGTCTATGAACATCCGGGGCACGACATCCAGGAAAGGGTCCATGCGTGGAACGAAATCTTCGGGGCTTTCTCAGACAATATCACCGACTGGAGCGGGCTGGAAACGGAGAAAAGCTACCTGTGGCAAAAGCAACTGCATCTCTACGAAGTGCCTTTCTACTACATAGAGTACGGTTTTGCCCAGTTAGGCGCCATCGCTGTCTGGAAAAACTACAAGGAAGACCCTGCCAGCGGGCTGGAAGGCTACAAAAATGCTTTAAAGCTTGGCTATACACGCTCCATTCCCGAAGTATACGAAGCCGCCCATATCAAATTTGATTTCAGCACGGAATACATCCGTTCGCTGATCGGTTTTGTCAGAGAGGAGTTGAACAAGGTTTGAGCAGGAAGTTTTTGCTAAGCTAACGTGAGTTCGGCGCAAAATATGGTCAAACTTTTAGTAGGGGAAAGTTTGCTGTTTGAGCGCAGCGATCCACCGTGGACGCGGCGCCGATGCGGTAGAAGCCCGTCCGGCTTGAGGACAATGGTTTGACAAGCAGCAGGTTACATTTTTGCATAAAATAAACTTTCGCCGAATTCACGTTAAGGTATAGCGCGGAAGTAGAAACAGACAAAGTTACTCTACAACCACCTAAACCCTATTCCTATGAAGCCTTTTATCTTCCTTTTCCTGCTACTTTCCGCCTGTTCTTCCTCTGAAGAAAAAATCAGAGACGCGGATACGATCATTACCAATGTCCATGTGATCAATGTGCGCGATGGAAGCATTGACGAAGAAAAAACCATCGTCGTTGACTCTGGCAAGATTGTACAGATACTTGACCAAGTAAGCGAACTGCCGGGCGAGGCAACCATTATCGAGGGCAGCGGAAAATTCCTGTTGCCCGGACTGGCTGAGATGCACGCCCATATTCCCCCGGAGGAAGCAGGCAGAGCATATATAGAAGAAACGCTGTTTTTGTATCTGTCCAACGGGGTGACTACCATCCGGGGGATGCTGGGCCATCCTGTCCATCTCGAACTGCGGCAGCAGGCTGCTGACAATCAGTTGCTGAGCCCAAGGATTTTTACGTCGAGCCCTTCGCTGAATGGCAATACAGCTAAAACACCGGAAGAAGCCAGAAAGCTGGTGACTACCTACCAAGAACAAGGGTATGATTTCTTAAAACTACACCCCGGGCTGACCCTGGACGTTTTCGAGGAGATCGTCAAAACAGCGCGTGAAGTAGGAATACCCTTTGCCGGGCATGTTTCGGTAGACGTAGGCATCCGCCGGGCGCTGGAGAGCGGATACGCCTCGGTAGATCATGTAGATGGCTTTCTGGAAGGGCTGGTGCCTGAAAGTGCTAAAGTCAATCCTAATGAAAATGGCTTTTTCGGCTATAACTTTACCAGCCTGGCCGATACCAGCAAAATCCATGAGTTAGTAGAAATGACCAAGCAGTACAAAGTCTGGGTTGTGCCTACCCAGAGCCTGTTCGACCGCTGGTTTTCTCCCGAAGCTGCCGAAACGCTGGCACAAGCTCCCGAAATGAAATATATGCCTGCCGCTACCCTGGACAACTGGGTGAACAGCAAGAAAAACCTCGTTGGAGACCCCAACTACAAGGCTGCCCAGTGGGAACAATTCAACAACATCCGCAAGAAACTCATATACCAGCTTCACAAAAACGGGCACGGCCTGCTGTTAGGCTCAGACGCCCCGCAGGTGTTCAATGTGCCTGGTTTTTCTATCCACCACGAGTTGAACGGCATGATCGAGGCAGGGCTTACACCGCTGGAAGCCATTCAGATCGGCACGCTCCATCCTGCCCGGTTTTTTGACAGAGAAGGCGAGTTCGGTGAGATCAAGGAAGGCGCCAGCGCTGACTTGCTGCTGCTTAATGCTAACCCGCTGCAAGACATCACCGCTTTAAAAAACTTAGCCGGTGTGATGGTCAGAGGGCAATGGCTGAGCAAAGAAGATATTGATGCCCGGCTGGCAGAGATAGGAGGTAAACAGTAATACCTGATCGCGGCTTTTATATTATAATCTCGTTCAGCAGCTTGTCCAACTTTTCCTTGATCTGAAAAGGAGTGTCTTGAAATAATGCTTGCATTCTTAACTGTATGTTGTCGCTTATCTCATTTTTCCGGTTGGCTACGATGCCGCTGATTTTTTGCTTGAAATCGGTGTTAAAAAGCATGTTGTTTTTGTCTACCACACCCTGTGCTACCATTGCTTTTGCCTTCTTGTGGCACCGGCAGGGATTCTCAGGGTTTATCAAGCCGCACTTTCCTGTGACGAATTGCACGAGGTCCTTTTTTGCTCTGTAAAGTTTTACCCTGTAATTGGCAGGCGTAGTTTCAAATAATTCGGCACCCATGTGATGGTCTGCGCCAAAAACCTCCCCGATGATGTAGACCAGTCTTTGCTCTCTGTCCAGGCACATCAGCATGGCAGTAGCACACATGATCCGTACCTCTTCTATTGCTTCTTCGCTTACTTGCTGGTTGTCATCTGTACCCGATAAACCGCTGTACTGCTTATCATGCTGCGCAAGGAGCCGTTCCATTTTTCGCGGTGGAACGTTAAGAAAATGGTTGAAGGTAATTCTGTATAGCCAGGTGCGAAAATGGCTTTCCCCTTTGAAAGTTTTCAGATGAGTCACTACTTTGATCAATACTTCCTGCGTAGCGTCAAGAGCATCTTCGGGATGTAAAAATAACTTGAGGGCTATGTTATAAATATAATCCTGGTGACGCCTGATGAGTTTTTCAAGAGAAGGTTTATGACCTGCCAAAGCTTCGGCGATTAAGGTTTCGTCCGAAGTAAATTGTGGTATATCTTCAAACATACATGCTTAGTTATATATTTTCTGCCTGCTGTTGTCTAATAAAATAGGCGTATCAAAAAAAGAATGGTCGCCTTCTTTGTTAAGAAAATATTCTTCTGCAACTACCTTGTTTTGCCAGAGCGTAAGGAAACACTTTTGGCCAGCTTCATCTTTTAAAAATATTATTTTTATAAGTCCTGGCGTCTGATTAGCAGGTACCCGCTCGCTTTTTGTTGTCGGATAGGTCAAAACAGCCCAAAATTTATTTTCAACCTTACCAACGACGGCAAAAGACTGAATGCTCTCAATCTGGTAATAGGCTACCTCTCCTTTTTTCCCATATTTTTTTTCAATTCTATCAAACCAGGCCTGGTTAAACCAGTTTTCAGCACTTTGTTGATCCTGCCATACATAAATTCCACCAAATAACTTTTGTTTTTTTACAAAAAGATAGTATTTCTCCTGTAAACCTTCCAAGGTTTGATATTCGGGAATTGACCTTTTCATTTTACTTATGACCAGACTACGCCAGGCGTACCAAGGCTTTTTTATTTTAGTGATGACCAGCGTTTCGTAGCTGGTCGTATCCGTCCTGACGGTTGGAAAGGTCTGAGCCTTCGCATCAGTGTTAGTATCAGACGAAGCGGCATCATAAGCCGAAAGATGAAACAAGAAGGCTGATACCATGATTACTTCTTTTGGTTTAAACGTTGACATAGCCATAAAAAGTTAAGTGGAAACAATGCTTAGACTTGAAAAATGAAATGT
>JBBSNI010000088.1:0-16098 GCA_038232695.1 Cytophagales bacterium | reverse complement strand
TACTTTCGATAATTTCTTCGAGTTTTTTAAAAGATTTAGTATAGTGAAACAGATAATCGGAACTTACCATAGTAAAGAATAAATACATCTCTGTGTATACTTTTGTGTATACCAAAAAAAAGCACTTACAAATTTTACTTCGTAAGTGCTTGATAATCAAGTGGGTCCTGTAGGATTCGAACCTACGACCCCCTGCTTGTAAGGCAGGTGCTCTAAACCAACTGAGCTAAGAACCCGTGCTTTATCCTTTTGATTTTGACGATCTCAGGGCTTTTTGATCAAAGTGGTGCAAAGGTAACAGAGCTTTTGGTAATTGCCAAAGGATTCAGGACAAGAATTCAGAAAAAAATAAGACGAACGGAAGATGTAAGTTTTCAGGGTGTTATGTTGTGGGCTTTTCCGGGCAACGGGTATCATATTTGAAATGCCTGCTGCGTTATTCTGCTAAACGCCATTCCATTGCTCAAAAAGATCAGCCGGTACGTTGCCCTGTTTTTGCTCATCCTGACGATCGCTTTCGCCGGGTTGGTGTACTTCTGCCAGGAGCAGATCATACAACGCTTCGTTACGGAAGCCAACCGCTATGTGGATACGCCCATCGCTGTTAGAAAAATATCGCTGTCTGTCACCGAGCAGTTTCCCCGCATCGCTATTACCTTCGACCAGGTTCGTATAGCAGGCAGCCTGGCCGGTGCTGAAAAGCCTTTGGCCGTGGCAGAGCAACTGAACTTTACTTTTAACCTGTGGCAGTTGCTGCGGGGAAACTATGTGATCGACCGGGTTTTTCTGCATGATGCACAAATCTATCTTCATGTGGCACCGGACGGAGACAACTACGCGATCTTTCGTACGCCCGAACCTGCCAGCCAGGACACTACCCGCTTGCGGTTTGATCTGAAACAGATTGTTTTGTCAAAAGCGCATGTAATCTATGAAGATGATGCGGCGCAGCAGAAACATCAGTTTCAGACTGAGCGTATGAATGCTTCGCTTCAGGTGGAAGGCAAAGTGTATGACATCCGCCTGGCCGGCGAACTGCTCAGCGAGGGCATCCGGGTAGGGGAGGAAACTTATTTCCGGGAAAAACAACTTACGCTAAACGCCACCCTGCGCTATGACCATGCGCTTCGTTACCTTACCATCGCACCTTCTGTGCTGCACATAGGGCAGGGCGTCTTCCAGGTGCAGGGCACGGTAGACCAATCCGATGGAAATGCGGTGGATTTGGCAGTAGATGGGCAGCATACCGACCTTCAGACACTCCTGTCGTTGCTGCCGAAGGCTAGCGTACGCCAGCTTTCGGCTTACCGCAGCCAGGGAGAAGTGTATTTTAACGGAAAGTTGCAAGGCAGGATCAGCGATAAAGCCTCTCCGGCCGTGCAGCTTAATTTCGGATGCCACCAGGCTTCTTTCTACCATCCTGACTATCAGAAAAGGTTGCAGAACGCCAGCCTGACAGGCAGCTTTACCAACGGCGCCCAGAAGAATCTGGCTACTTCCGAACTTATTTTGAAAGACATAGAAGCCACCCTGGATGGAAAACCCGTGCAGGGCAACCTTTCTATCCGCAACTTTCACCAGTATCTGCTGAAGGGGCAGGTAAAAGCCGAGCTGGACATTAATTCCTGGCTGGCGTTTTATCCGCTGCCCCAGGTACAGGCAGCTTCCGGCGTGGTGCTGGCTGATTTTTCGGTAGAAGGTAGCTTGCGCGACTTACAGGACGTACACGCTTACCGGCAAAAACGGGTCAAGAGCGTCGGCGACATCACCCTGCGCGATGTGCACCTTCAGTTAGAGGGTATCTCCTTGCCTTTTCATGCCTGGAACGGCAACTTTATCTTCAAAAACAATGATGTGGCCCTGAGCAACCTGGGCGGATATGTCGGCAACAGCCATTTTTTACTCAACGGTGTTTTTACCAACGCCCTGGCCTATGTGCTTACCAACCATCAGTATATTAACATCGAGGCCAATCTCCGCTCCAAGCTGATGGATGTGGACGAACTGCTCTCCGGCAACCTGAGTACGGCCATGACCGCCGGCCGCACTCCCTCGCTCCAGTCCGACTGGCAAACCACCGCGGTGCAGCAACCTTACCAGTTTGGCATAGACCCCAGGCTACTGCTGAATTTTAGCTGCGATATAGAAAAATTAAAATTCAGAAGGCTGAAAAGCCGGAACATCCGGGGTAAGCTATTCGTCAACAACCAGGTGGCGCGGGTAGAAAACTTATCCTTGCAGGCCGCTGGCGGACAGATCACGACGCAGGGAACCATCAACGCTCAGGCGCTGAACAATATAGTGGTGCAATCTGAGGCTACCTTAGAACACCTTGCCGTCGACAGCATTTTTTATGTTTTTGAAGAGTTCGGACAGGATTTCCTTACCTCCCGCCATCTGAAGGGTCATGCCTATGCCGACGTCAACTGGAACATGCAATTTGACAAAGCACTGCATTTGGATTACCCTTCGCTCCGGGTAGAGGCGCTGACCACTTTTAAAGAAGGTCAGTTGAATAATTTTGAACCCATGCAACGCCTGGCGCGCTTTATAGAAGCCGAAGACCTCCGGTATTTGCGCTTTGCCGAGATGAGCAACCGCATCCGGGTAGCAGACCAGACCGTTTTTGTGCCCCGCATGACGGTACGCAGCAATGTGTCGGACCTTTTTATTGAAGGAACGCACACCTTTTCGCATCATATCGACTACCGCTTTGAAGTGCCTGCGCGCAGCTTTAGCCTACGTACCGCCGCTGCGCGTGAGCGGGCTGCCCGCCGCGAACAGGCATTTGGCAAAGTAGCTGAGGAAGATGCCCAGCCGACCATGCTCTTTCTGAAAGCCATAGGCACGGTAGACGATTATAAGATCAGCTATGATATGAATGCCGCCCGGCATCAGTTTAAGGAAAATCTGAAAGAGGAAAAGAAAGAACTCAAAGAAACCTTTAAACACAAAGGCAAGCCGCAACAGGCAGTAGAACTGGAAGAAGAATACTTTGATTTTGATAAAAAAGACCCCGCTAAGCCGGATCATTAATGCTCTTTCTAATCATTTTGCGCCCTAACGTGTTAAAAGAATAGAAACCTTTGTAGAAAGAAAGGCATCCCGACACGCAGAAAGAGATGTGGTGAATATCGGGAACGTCTTTAGCCGTTGTATGATGCGTAAACTTTTTTTGTCTTTTCTCCTTTTCATTTCCCCTTGTTTTTATGTTTCCTTATCAGCCCAGGAAAAGTTGTTTGACCTGGCAGACAAGGTCGTTGATCTGTTTTCGGGAGAAATTTCGCTCAAACGCAATCCACAACCCATTCAGTGGGTCGTAGCCCCGGTCGTGGTCTATGCGCCGGAGACAAGCTGGCAGTTTGGCCTGGGTGGCAAAGTGCTGTTCAAACCCCGGCGCGCCGGGGAAGATTCCCGGTCTGGCGAGACCCAGTCTGGCGAGACCCGGACTTCTGTGGTAGCTTTTGCTGTGCGTTTTACCTTGAATAAACAGTTTTTTAGCTCTCCGGATTATACGATTTTCTCCTACAAAGAAAAGTTTATCCACCGGGGCGAGATCGCTTACATTCGGTTTCCGCGTTTTTTCTATGGCATTGGCAACGATACCCCTATAGAGAACGAGGAGCTTTTTTCCTCTACCCTGCTGAGCGTGGAGCACCTGACTTACCGCAATATTATCAGTAAACTATATGCCGGTGTGGGCTTTCGTTTTGCCAGCAACTTTGATATACAAACGATAAAAGACGGGTTGGTGGACCGTGAAGGATTGGTTGGTACCATAAACAACCGCGTCATAGGCTGGAACTTCGGGCTGATGTATGACAACCGGGACAATGCCGTAGCAGCTACCGCAGGCTTTCTGGCGGAGTTCCGGCAGCGTTTCTACCGGCGCTACCTAGGTAGTGATTATGACTATACGGTTGGGCTGATGGATTTTCGCCATTACATAAAACCCTTCCAGCAGCGCAAAGATGTAGTGGCTACGCAACTATACGGCTATTTTTCTTTCGGAGATACGCCTTTTACGGAACTGGCTGCTTTGGGAGGCGACATGATCATGCGAGGCTACTACAAAGGACGCTATCTGGACAACCTGCTGCTGGCGGCGCAGACCGAATACCGAATGCGCGTATGGCGAAACCTAGGCATGGTGGGATTTGTCGCCTTTGGCGATGTAGCCGAGAAGTTCCGCAACTTCCGCCTGCCCGACCTGAAACCTTCGGCAGGCATAGGGCTCCGCTACGCCCTCATTCCCGAAGAAAACCTGAATATCCGGCTGGACTTTGCCGTAGGAAAAGCTACCAACAACTTTTACATCAATATTTCCGAGGCGTTTTGATCACGCTCCTCAACTGAACATCTTGCTGAGAAAACTCCGGGACTTTTTTTCTGCTTCCTGCAACTCTTCCTCCGGTTTGAAGACACGCCAGACTTCACTCCAGCCGGGGAAGCCGCCCAGGTTACGGTCGTCTATATAGATGTCGGCTACGATCTTGGGGCTGTCGGCTGCCTCCAGCATCTCGCCGGGATAGTTGCTGTTGACAGCATAAAATTCTATGCCGTTCTGGCGGCAGAATTCAACAGCCTCTTCCAGACTTTTGCCTTTGCGGCAAGTCCATAAGATCAGCTTGTGCCTTTCTTTGTGGAGTTCTTTCAATGTCTGGAAGGCAAACAATTGTTCCTTCCCAATCCTGGGATAAGCGTCTTCTACGATGGTTCCGTCAAAATCTACCGCGATAATCATGCAATGATGTTAGTCCTTGAAAGGGATAAAAGTAACAAAGATACAGGGTTTGAAGCAAATAACGTTCCTATGCAAAGTGTTAAGGTGTTAAAGTGTTACAGTTCCTGTCAGATACCTTAACACTTTAACACTTTAACACTTCAGCACCTTAACACCCTAACCCATTAAGCCAGACTGATTTCCTGATCCAGATACACATCCTGTACAGTGTGGAGCGTGTTTACGCCTTCTTCAAAAGGCCTTTGAAATGCTTTTCTACCTAAGATCAGCCCGATGCCGCCTGCTCTTTTATTTACGACAGCGGTTTTTACGGCTTCTTCCAGGTCAGACTCACCGGAGGAGGCACCCCCGGAGTTGATCAGCCCGATCTTTCCCATATAGCAGTTGGCGACCATGTAGCGGGTCAGGTCAATAGGATGGTCGCTGGTAAGTTCCGAGTACATTTTATCATCAAACTTACCAAATTTCAGGGCTTTGAAGCCGCCGTTGTTTTCAGGCAATTTTTGTTTGATCAGGTCGGCTTGTATTGTGACACCGATATGGCAGGCCTGGCTGCTCACGTCGGTGGCGTTGTGGTAATCGGTGCCGTCTTTCTTAAAAGCATTGTTGCGGGTATAACACCACAGTATCGTAGCCATGCCCAGCTCGTGGGCAAGCTCAAAGGCTTCGGAGACTTCCTGAATCTGTCGGCTGGACTCTTCCGAGCCAAAGTAGATGGTAGCCCCTACCGCCGCTGCGCCCAGGTTCCAGGCTTCCCTGACCGAGCCGAACATGATCTGGTCGTACTTGGTAGGGTAAGTCAATAGCTCGTTATGATTGATCTTGACGATAAACGGTATTTTGTGGGCATATTTTCTGGAATTTTGGGCCAGAATGCCAAACGTAGTAGCTACCGCATTGCAGCCGCCTTCCATCGCCAGGCGAATGACGTTTTCACCATCAAAATACATAGGATTGGGCGCAAAAGAAGCACCTGCCGTATGTTCTATGCCCTGGTCTACCGGCAGGATAGAAATATAGCCGGTGCCTGCCAGCCGCCCATGATCCAGCAAAGCTTGCAGGTTGCGCAATACCTGCGGCGAGCGGTTAGAAAGCCCAAAGCTTTCCTCGACATAAGCAGGCGAAGGCTGGCGGATGGCTTTTTTGGTAATCGTCTGGCAAGTGTGCGACAGCAGGCTTTCTGCCTCTTTGCCCAGGATGGATTGGATTTCTGTATGCTTCATAGATTTAGTTTTTTGATATATGTACAATCATACAAACCCATATCTGGCAAACAGGTTGTCTTTTAAAGGCAGAATAAATAGTATTCACTCCTCAATGATCACCCCGTCTGCTATGAAAGAAACACGGACTTCGAGCTTATTGATGGCTTTGATCTCTTTTTCAGACTTACCGGCGTCGGCGGCATAATGGCGAAGGGTTTCTGCAGAAACGGTGTCTACATACGCTCTGCCTTCGACGACGGCCGTTTTGCCGCTGGCATCTTTGGGCACAAAGAAGCCGTAGTCTTTGAAGCGCACCCTCAGATCGGGCTGGTTGCCCATATCCAGGGTCATCCAGCAGCCTTTCATCTGGCATACCTCGTTGATCCTGGCTTTTACTTTGGTTTCCGACTCTATCTTACATATTCAAATGTTTTTCTATCTTAGAGATACGTTCTTCATGACTGCCTACCATTTCGGTTAATACATCCACATCAGCCTCTACATCTTCAAAGAGCGTTTTAAGTTCTCCAAATTGTTCATGTATAAAGGAGAGCTTAGCCGATACCAGGTTAATACTTCGCTTTAATTTTTTTATCTCGTTTTCCATATTACTTAGGCGTTACTCAAACATCTTTCTTTTTTAAATTTGATTTATACAAAGATAACCATAAGTTGTTTATGCAGGATTGAGGTTTGGCGAAAATAAGCACGGGTGCTTAATCCGCCCGGAAGAGGGCACTCCAGCCGTTGCAGGGGTTGTAGAGTTCATAAACGGTATCTGTTGATTTGAAGATATAGGTGTTGCCACCTTCTGTCAGCTTGTTGATATAAAAGTCCATCGCTTCTGCATTCACGGTGGTGGTCGTGTCATTGTAGAGCGTATAGTCGGGGGCAAATTCAAACTGGATTTGGTTGCCTGTAATGGTAGGGGTGAAATCTTTCAGGGCGAAGGTAAACGTACCGCTTTCATTTTCTATCAGAAAACCCATCGTTAAAAACGGGTTATCCGGGTTGTCATCCCGGTAGTAGAACTGGAGGCTGTTCACGCCGCTGATGTCCTGTGCCATTTGCTCACCTACCGACTCGCCGTTGTCAAAGACAAAACCCAGTGGGCTGATAAAGTCGCTGACATGATCCCGGAAGTTGGCTGCGCTCGGATCAAAGATGCTTGTTTCCAGCATGACGGGATCATTGGATTCTACTAGGCTACCGCTGTAATTACTAATAGCGATAGGCGTCGGACACACATTAATACTGGCGTCAGACAGTTCATTTAGCCGAATACCTGTCACAGACACTTCATTGCCCAGAAAGTTGCCGGTCAGCGGGTCGTCAAAAAGCAGGGCATCGCCTTCAATGGTGTAGCCCGTCGTAAAGCTAAGCTCCTGCCCGCCTGTCGTGCCGGTTTTGGGGGCGGCATAATTAAAGCTGATCGTCCGGCGGAAATCATCCAGAGAAAGATAAAAAGCCAGGTTTCTGTTGGTGTAGCTTAGCTTATAGACAGCCGTAGACTTTTCTAAACTACTGGTCAGCGAATCCAGGTTTTGCGCCAACTGTATGCCCAGCTTTTGTCCGGCATCTTGTGAAGCCGGCTGAAAGACCAGTGTGGTAGGCGAAGAAAAATCTGTTTTGCTTCTGAACACCAGGTTGCCTTCGGTTTCGTTAACGTAATTGAATTCATATTCTGCGCCGAACGTCGCCCGCTCCTGCTCATACAGGTAGCTGAAAAAAGAGTAGGTTTCCAGAATGAGTTCCAGCCCCAGCGAATTGTCTATGCGGTAAGAGATGGTTTGATCATAATACTTTCCATCGTCGGCACCAAAATCCGTTTTGATATTTACCCTGTTGTTTTCGTCAAAATTGAGCAGCACATTAAAGGAGCCGGACTCCTGCTCGGGGCGGTACCTGACGATCCAGCCATTGGCAGGTGCCACCAGTTTTGCTTTCAGATCGGCAATGGCTTCCGCAGCGCGTTCATCGGCGCTCTTTTCAAACACCCGCTCCTCATCCTGGCAGGACAACAGCCAAAAAGCCAACAACGGTATCCATAAAAATCTTCGCATTATGATAGTATTTGAATAAAATTTATATCCGTAAAACACATCAAAGAACTCTAATATTTAGCTTGAATGATTGCTCTTACTTGTAAAAGGTCTACGCCGGTGTTCTGCTCGTAATGGGCCAGAATGGCGTTGTATTTTCTTCTGATCAGCGCCCGCCCCTCGTTGCGCTCTATACAGTCAGGGGTCGTGCAGTTTGCCTGCTCATTGATGTATTTTTCATAAAAGTCAGGTTCGTACAACAAATGAGCGACGGTCTCGGCAAAGTCCTCGTTAAAGTCGCTGGTGGCGTAGGGCGATACAAACCCCCGGCGCAGGGCTTCCTCGTCTGTGAGGTTGAACCAGGAACCGGCCGAGGTGTATCCTTGTGGGGAAATCTGCTGAAAGTTGGGCGGCAGGTTGTACCGCTGATGCACGATATGGGCAAACTCATGATAGATCGTACCCAACTGCCGGAAGACCCAGACCTGGTCGGCATCATCCACATTGTTGACTTCCGTCAGCGTGATCCTGGCGCCTGCATCGGCCGTGCCCAGCGTAACGGTACCATCCGTATTGTAAATGAATGAGCCAATGAGTATGACCTCGGCCGGGACATGCTCTTTGAAAAACGCGTCTCCATTAGGTACGCTGATAAACGGCTCGATCCAGTATTCCCTCAGAAAATTGAGCAGGGGTACGACAAGCTCTTCCTTAGGCGGCGCGACCCGCTTGGTAGGGTCTACATAGCGGTCTACATAGCGGTACCTGACAGCTACGCCGTAAGGGTCTAAGAAGTTATCCCGTATGTACACATCCAGCGCGTCTGTCGACAGCTCAGGCGTGATGACCGGGCTCTCTATCTTTTCTTCCTGGTAGCAGGAGGAAAGCACCAACAGTCCGCATAGTAGTATTTGTAGTTTTCTCATCTTTATCAATTGTTTTATCGCGGATTGGGTTTGAGTCCGCCTACATCCTGTGCTGCTTTAGGGATTTGCAGCACCCTGCGGTTGTCTTTATCGTCCAGCGTGATGGTAGAGCCATCTTCGAGTACATGGGTGACAGGAAATCCATATCTTTTGAGATCAAACCAGCGCAGCCCTTCGTGGATAAACTCCTTGGACCTTTCATTCCGAATATACATCAGGACATTGACCGCAGGATTGCTCGCCTGATAATAGTTTTGCAAAGTTTGCAGGTCTACCACTACATCATTACCGTATCGCTTCCTGGCCAGTATTTGCAAATCTGCCAGCGCCTCGTCCAGGCGGTTCTGCCCTACGTAGCTTTCTGCCCGGTTGAGCAGCACCTCCTCGCCCCGGAAGGCCAGGACGATCGTATAGTTCAGCCCTACGTTGGAAGTGAGGCTGGACCTTTCGAACAAAAACTCAAACTTGGTGGCACTCAGCCCATTGTCTCCCCGTACATAAGCCGGATCAGTTCTGTTATCTTCTGCCCTGAAAGGGTTGCTTTGAAACAGCCCCTGGTAGATTTCCGAATCGGGCCAATAAGCTATGCCTACATGAAAGTTCATCACTTTGCGGATCAGCAACAGGTTGCTGGCGTCCTGCGGAGAGGTATACAGCCGTACATAGTCTTCCGTATTTACTCTCTGTTGTTTGAGTGCTGTAATATCTTTTACAAAGGCATCCGCATTTCCAGCCAGCAATTGGCTGCTATAATCAATACACTGCTGGAAATCATTTTGGAACAAATAAAACCTGGAAGCAAACGCGAGGGCGGCATTTTTAGTAAAGTGGTACTTTCCTGAGTTGGCATAGTAAGCATCATTGATCAGGGGCAACCCTTCGAGCATATCTTTCTCGATAGCATCATATACTTTTTGCACCGAAATCCGGTCATATTGTTTGATAAATTCGGTTTCAGGCTCGCGTATATATGGAATGCCGAGGTCTCTCCCAGCCGTTTCTTCGTCGTAATGCTTGGCAAAGAGGTTAACCAGCATAAAGTGACCGTAAGCCCGGGCCAGCAAAGCCTCGCCTTTGATGGCATTGCGGCGGGCTTCTTCACCAGGCAGAGCGTCTATGAGGGCCAGCACCTCGTTGGCGTGGGCAATGGCTTCATAGGTTTCGGTCCAGTAACCGGTGGGCGTATCCTGCTCAATACCGTTGACCACCTCCCACTGATACGACTGGTTATACTCCGGCCGCTTGGTCGTTCCAAAAGTGTAGGTCACCAAGTCGCCCATCCACTCCGTAAAGTTGTAGCCGGCGTCGGAGTAGGCATTGGTGAGTAGCTGAGAGGCTTTCGTCAGGGTATTGAGTTCTACCCGGTTGTCGGGTGTCTCTTCCAGGTAGTCGTTGCAGGCGGTCAGCAGCATCAAGCCTGTGCATAGTCCGCCTATGTATATCGTTGATCTTTTCATAGGTAATCAGAATCCAATATTAAGCGAAACGGTCACTTGCCGGGGCTGAGGCAACGCCACGCCGCCGGAGGAGAAAAACTCCGGGTCTTGTCCGTTCAGTTTCTTATCAGCATAGAGCAGCATCAGGTTTTGCCCTTCTACATTCACCGTAGCATTGGTCGCGCCTATTCTCCGGATTATATTCTCCGGTAGGTTGTATCCAAGGCGTACCGTTTTTAACCGCAAATAACTGCCATCCGCGACCCGCACCGTGCTTTTGTTGTACAGATCGTAAGCATACAGCAGTTCGGCGTTGTTGCCGCTGGTGATCTGCTGATCCAGAATGACGGGCACATCTGTCACCTGCTCATCGCCGGGTACGACCCAGCGGTCGATAAAGCTTTTAGAGAAAGAACTGAAATCGGTATAGATCGGCGAAAAAGCATCATTCAGCCTGATCTTATAATCAAATTTGTAAGACAATAGTATGTTGAGCGTAAAATTTTTGTAGGTAAACACGTTGGTAAAACCGCCGCCCCCGCGAGGTTCGGAAGGCCCCTCGTACTGCAAAATGCTGCTCAGGCTGTCCCTATCTTGTAAATCATAATAATAAACCGCCTCGTCTGATAGGTTATAAAAAGTGGGAATGCCTCTTCCGTCCAACCCTGCAAACCTGGTTGAGTAGATACCCCGGCGAGGTCCACCTAATACGGCGGCACCTTCCGGTGTGAGCGCATCGGCGATGATCGGTCCAAAATCCAGGCGGGTGATCTTGTCGCGGGTATAGCCGATGTTAAAGTTGGTCGTCCAGGAAAAGTTCTTGGAATAATAGTTCAGCGTATTGATAGACACCTCAAAGCCATCGGATTCCATGTCTGCATAGTTGCCGAATTTATAGGCGCTACCGCCTACGCCGCTGGTTTGCAGCAACCCGATCAGGTCGAAAGACTTTCTTTTGTAATAGTCTATGGTGCCGGTAATGCGTTCCTTCATGATGCCGTAGTCTAGTCCTACGTTCATTTCCTTGAGTTTCTCCCAGGTCAGATTCTGGTTTTCCAGCGCTTCTATGTACAGGAAAGACTCCGTATCGGTAGGTCTCAGCGTGACGTCGGCTTGCAGGTTGAGCAGGGCGCTGGTGCTGGGCCCCAGGTTGGCAGACAGTCCGTAGGTGCCCCGCAGCTTGAGGTAATCCACCTGCGGCAGGTTGAAGAAAGATTCCTTGTCTACATTCCAGGCGCCGCTCACGTTCCAGGTAGGCAGGTAGCGGGCGTCCTGGCTTTTGCCCAGGCGGTTGGAGCCGTCGTAGCGCACCGTACCATTGACAATATACTTTTCGTTGAATGCATAAGCACCATTCAGGAACAGACCGGCAAAACGCTCACGGTCTTCGGAAATGGAGTAAAAATCTACGCCCTGGCGGTTGAGGAAATCGATAATATCCGGGTCGGTATTGACCACCCCCCCGTTTTCATAGACCACCCCGATGCCGCTGGCGCTGCGGGAGGAGCGGTCGGTAAATTTAATTTCCTGCCCGCTCAACAGATTCACATTATGCAATTTGCCAAAGGTATGCGACCATTCCAGGCTGTTTCTGATGTAGAAGTTTTTCAGGTCACTTTCGTCCAGGTAATTAAAGCCGCCTTCGGGCAGCACCACTTTAGGCTGAGCGCCGGGGTCGTCGGGGTCTCTGAACAGCAGCGGGTTGGCATCCTGTATGTACTGGGTACCGTCGGCGCGATAGGCTTCCGCCTGGTTGGCGTTTTCATGGATTCTATGCTCGCGGTTGGTCGCCGCGTAGCGCCCCTGTAAGGTGCTTCTGAGCGATAACCTTTTGATGATCTGAAAGCTAAGGTCCGCCTGCGCGGCGATGTCTGCCACCCGCACATCAATATTGTTAAGCTCCAGTTCGTCCAGGATATTGAAAGGTGCGTAGTTTCTTCTGAAATACTCTAAATTCCCTTCGCTATCATAGGGGCGGATAGAGCGGCTGGTGTTCAGCGCATAGCTGAACGGGTTGATGTCGAAGTCTCGCTTGTATCTCCCGGTGATGGGATCAAAATCCCGGTCGGTGGTGCCGGGCAGTTGCTGCTGGCGGAAGCTGGCCGTCAGCTTGGTATCCAGGGAGAACCTGTCGGAAAAGAAGAAGCTGTTCTTGGCTGTTCCGGCAAACCGCTGTACGCCGTCGGCGATGGTTTGCCCGTTGTCGTTCAGAAAACTCAGGGAGTAATAGCTGTTATAGTTTTCATTCCCGGAAGTAAAGCTGACGGAGTGTTGCTGTTGCAGGGAAAAGTCTCTGAACAGCACCCCAAACCAGTCCGTATTGGCTGTCTCATACTGGTTCAAAAATGTTTCGTTCAACGTTCCGTCAGGTCCCCAGGGAATCTGGTGTTCGGAGATCAGCGCAAACATTTTGCCCAGCGGACCATAGTTCTGCGCCCGTACCGACGTGGTAATATTGATGAGTCCCTTCTCATGTATTTCGCGATAGATAGACATTTCTGCCTGGGAATTCAGGATGTCGAACTGTCCGTAGCCAGGTCTGAGATGGGCCGAGAAGTTTCCCGAATAATTAATTCTCAGCTTACCGCTTTTTCCTTTTTTGGTGGTGATCACGATGACGCCATTTTTGGCGCGTGTGCCATAGAGGGCGGTAGCCGAAGCGTCTTTTAATACCTGGAAAGAGGCAATATCGTCGGGGTTCAGCCCTGCCACCGAAGAAGCCAGCACCGTGCTGGGGTTGCCCGTGATGATGTCGTCGGCGCTCACATTGGTCAAATCTTCCAGGATCACACCATCCACTACCCACAGCGGTTGGTTATCGCCGTTGATAGAGGTGTTGCCGCGGATGCGTATCTTAGGCGCCGTACCGAAGGTGCCCGACACATTGTCTACCGTCACACCGGCGACCTGCCCTTCGAGCATCCGGCTGGCGTCTACCATACTGGGGCTTCTGATCTCTGCCATCTCTACGGTGTTGGCCGCGCCGGTAAAGAGCTTGCGCTCCACTTCCTGAAAGCCGGTTACGACCACTTCGTTGAGTTGCTGTATGTCTTCTTTTAACTGTATATTGACCGTGCTTCTTCCCCCTACGGCGATCTCCAGCGGGATATAGCCTATAAAGGAAAAGATAAGCGTATCATTACCAGGCACAGCCACCTGGTAATTGCCGTCGATGTCGGTGATGGTGCCCCGGCTGGTGTTTTTGATCGTCACGTTCACGCCGGGCAGTTCGGCCCCGTCTTTGGCAGCAGTTACTTTGCCTGCTACGGTGGTTTCCTGCGCCAGCAGGCTTCCGCCGCATAGCCAGCAAAAAGAGATGAGTAGATATTTTTTCAAACGGTGTACTATTTAATTCCTTCCATGCGCTGCAAGGGGCTTTTGGTATCTTTTAGAGAAATGGGAGGGTGTGGTCCAACATGGTTTGCTTACTATGAAAATAATACGTCAGTCTGTCCAACGTATTGTATGCCTCCATACAATATCCTGCTTTTGCGGGTGAAATATAGCGACCAGGCGACTATTTTAACACATTTTCTTTAGATAACGAATGGATGTACCAACAAAAGTGTATATTGAGTGCCCGATTCTTTGTTCAAATATCCAAATTAATAACCTATGAAAAACGTACTACCTACGACAAAATCCGTTTATTTCTTTTTTTTTCTGGCCCTGGTATGGTTAGCCAGCGCTTGTAATAAAGACGACGAACAGGCGCCGCCGCCCCAGCCTACTGACAACATTCTGGAAGTGATTGACGCTACCGAAGGGCTGGACAGCCTTGGGCGCTATATACGCTATTTAGACCGGCTAAACGGTAACAATGCGATTGCTAACCGGCTTTCTTCCAACGAGCATACTGTTTTTGCGCCTAACAACGCTGCGTTCGTCAGTTTATTAAATATGCTTGGGTTAGAAAGTATACAGGAGTTGCGGCGGAGCTTGCTCAGCGATGTTCTATTTTATCACATCGTATCAAATACCACGATACGGTCCAACCAGTTAGACTCTTCGACGGTTGCCTTGAATGATGAGGTGATCAATCTGACAAAAGAAGGGGATACCGTACGCCTCAACACAGAAACGCAGCCTGCCCGCACAGTAATCGTTTCGCCTGATCTGCTGGCTTCCAACGGTGTGGTGCATGTGGTGGACAAAGTGTTGCTGCCGCCCAGTGTTCAGCAGCTTACGCAATACCTCGGTAGTGTGGCGGGTTTGGTAGGCATTCTGTCTGGTCTGCAAGAGACCAGCGCTGTTTTAGAGGCAGGAGGCTTGTTTTCAACCCTGAGCAATGCCGGTAGTAATTTTGTGTTACTAGCGCCTGTCGATGGCTTTCTAAGCAGCGTTAATTTTACCTCTCAGCAGGATGTGAATAATTATATCAACAGCTTTTCCGGGCTGCACATTATCGAGACGGCTACGGCTCCGTCTGCCTTTGGCAGAACCATAGCAACACGCGGCGGTCAAACGCTTTACGTGACGCAATTCAATGGCAACACCTATTTTAACGGTATTCCGAGTTTCGATCTTAACTATACCTCCGGCAACGGACGGCTGCTTTACCTGCAAGAACCTGTGCCGCAACCGGTATCGCTCAACGCGGTACTCCAGGGCTTTGAAGGCAGCGGTGAAACCTTCAATGTCTTCAAAAATTCTCTGGCTGCCGCCAATCCTCCCGTAGACCTGGGTGCCGCCAATACTATTTTCGTGCCTACCGACTCCGCCTTTCTGGCAGCAGGGCTGGTCACGGTGGTAGACAGCACCGCCAGGATCGCTCCCGATGTGTTGTCCAATATACTAAAAACCCATGTGATTGGGGGCGTCAATTTTTTGGTTGACATCGTAGCACAACAAACCATTCAGGCTACCGCCCTGAATGGCACAGCACTGACTATTAATTATGTTCAGGGAACCAATAGTGCTTCCTTGACAGTGGCTGATACCAATGCGGAAACGCCGGATGCCCAGGTTCTTTTAATCGATGGCTTTAGCACCAACGGCGTGGTGCATGTCATTGACCAGTTGCTGCTGCCCTGATTGTATTATTTTTGAAGTGAAAATGGAATTTCAATGTATAGTGTGGGGCTGGAAGCCCTTGAATAAGACACACGAGCCAGGAGGCTCGCGCGAACTGGATAAATTTATTAAATTAGTTCGCGCGAGCCTCCTGGCTCGTGTGATTTATAGTTAGACCTCTGGTCTTTCTGATGCTGCCAAGCGATGATGCATACTATGGCTTCGTAAAGAGAAAATACCGAACTTCAAGACCCGGCATTTTCATTTTGCCCCGGCAGTACGCTTTGCAGCAGCAGGGAAATGATGACCACCAGCCCGCAGCCAATTACATTGAACCATAGAAAACCAATGTCTGTCGTAAAAAAAAGATAGATGACCATGATCTCCGCGATGATGGCTGCGATGAAGACCGCCCGGCTTTGTACATACCGGATGTAAAAGGCGACCAGGAAAATGCCTAATACCGTCCCGTAAAAGATAGAGCCTACGATGTTGACAAACTCGATCAGGTTATCAGCCAGGGAGGCAAAGGTAGCAAACAGAATAGCTACCACGCCCCAGAGCAAGGTAAACAGGCGGGAGGCCAACAGATAATGCGCCTCGCTGCTGTCCTGACGGACCGAGCGTTTGTACATATCTACCGTCGTAGTAGAGGCCAGCGCGTTAAGCTCGGAAGCCGTAGACGACATCGCCGCCGAAAAGATCACGGCCAGCAGCAAGCCGACCAGTCCT
>JBBSNI010000087.1:0-16125 GCA_038232695.1 Cytophagales bacterium | reverse complement strand
TGAAAAATGGCAAGAGCACCACACCTGTCATAACCGGTATAGTATCTTGCGGCGCATGGATCAAGAACTAAAAAGCGTTGCGTGATTGTCTGCATAGATTGAACAGCCTATGTAGAAGTGTTATCTGCTAGGAAATATTTTGAATAGAATATTGAGGAAAAGCACTATCTGCGGATAGAACCGTCATATTTTCCTCCATCACCTGTGCAATCAGCAAACGGTCAAATGGATCGCGGTGGTGCAGTGGCAATGTGTGCATCCGATAAATATGTTCTTGCCTGACCTGAAGCAGAAGATACTCGTTCCACTGTATTTGCTCTGCTATCATCTGACGGAAATTATCTATTATATCCAGCTTGCCGAGTTGGTGTTTAATGGCCATTTCCCATATACTCACCATGCTGATGTATCGCTGAGCGGCTTTGCTTTCTATGATCTCACGCACTTCTTTGCTCAAACGCTTATCGCCTGTGGCATACCAAAGAAAAATTTGGGTATCAAGTAAATAGTTATTCATTGGTAATCAGCAAAGTCATCTAATGGCGTATCAAAATCATCCGCTATCGTAATTTTACCCTTGGCACTTCCAAAGTGAGACGGGCGACGATCTGTGGGCTGACCAGGCTGTGCTTTTATTTCATTCTGCGCCAGTCTGCTGATAATATCCTTGAGCGATGCCCAGGAAGATTCTGCCTTGAGCAGGTTCTGTACCATCTCCATCAGCTTTTCCTTTTCATTGGAAGAAAGATTTTCGTATTTCTGCGCCAGTTCTTCCTCCAGCACAAGTTGTATGGCTTTTGTCATGGTTTTATATTTTTTACTGAAAACAAATGCTAAGCAATTCGCTCATCAAGCATAGAAAGTAAGTCCTCCAATGATTCTTCAATTTTCAGTTTATTTGCTTTCCTGAAAAATACTTCTTTCTGCACAGGTTGATACTGCTGCTCGGCCATCATCTGTTCCAGAGAAACAGCCTGACGAATAGGTTTAACCGCTTCCCGGAATTTATCTCTTTGATGCAGGGTGGCTACTTGTTTTTCTAGCTTTGATATTTCTGTCTCATCTTCAAGACTGATAATGTCCTGAATGAGTTTATATTTTCTTGATGTCAATAATGTGTTTTCCATAGCTTGTATTTTTTAAAACAGCCTGTTATCAAATATAAAATCTTTTACTTCAAGTATCCTCACTTCTGAAAAGCGAGGATGATGTGGGTTCAGTATGTAGTTGCATTCCGTAGCCACAATGGCCGAAGGTACCTTCATGCACAAATGTTTTTGTTCCCCGACAAAATCGTCTCCGATCTGCTTTGTCCTGGCATCATCTGCCTGTAGTTTCCAATGCTCGGGTAATATATCTACCATGATCTCTGTCAGGCTGTCGTCAGGACAAAAGAGTTTGACAAAGGCATAATCATCAGGAATGTAAGCAGGAGGGAAATGCACCAGACATTCCAGGAGGCATAGCGAAAGCGTGGCACTGGCATAAACGACAGCCGTTCCCTTGCTGTTCCAACGATTGCCTGCCAGCTTAGCTCCTGTACCTGATAGATCTTCAATATACTTTTTCTTACCAACCCTGTACAACTCCATATGTCAGGCAAATACTCCGTGTGCAATGCGGGTAAGTTCATCGCGTATCAACAACATCCCGGTGGTGGTATCCAGTAGTTCTACAGGAAGCTGACCGCTGGGCGGCACTCCGCCAAAGTATACGCTGGGGTGCCGCATCCATCCGTTGAACTTGTCCCGGCTGCCAAATACCTCTATGCCATACTGATAGAGTTGTGCCAGTTCAATGGCTTTCTCCGTGGTGGCTTTGTCCAGCTTGCGGTTGTCATCATACCTTTGCAGCGTCCTCTCTGAAATGTGAATTGCCTGCGCAATCTCTTTGATGGAAAGAGAGGTCTTCTCAGCCAACACAGCCAATGCCAGCTTGGCGATACCTGTCCTGGTGAGATAGATCAGGTCCAGCGCATTGTCTATGGGTTTAATGCCCAGATTATTAGCCCCTCCAAAGTAAGAAAGCAGCGTATTTTGGGTAAGAGAGTCATTTGTCCGGGTAGAACTTTTTGTACTTTGCATCGTGATATCAGACATTTGACATAAATATAACGACAGTTGACTAAAAATCCAAATCTGCGTAAAGTTTTCTTATCGTTAGTCAGCATTTTGTGCCACAGCCTGTGGCACAATTACAGGTAACATCCAGGAACTTTCACCCGGATACTTCCAACACCTGCTTCCACCACCTCTGCCCGCTTACCTCCTATCGTCACGCTCAGGTCTGTTTCCACATCGCTGAAATGTTCACCGGTGATCGTGATAATATCCTCCTGCTGCACCGGAAGCAGGCTCAAAGGAAGCGATCACCGGGGCATTTACGACAATGCGGAAACGCTCAGGTGCTGTGACGGTGAAGTTATTGACCGTACTATATTTTCTTTCGGGATAGGGCTGAACTTAAAACCGTTGATGGTAACAGAAGAGCCCGGCGAACCAACATTGGGGATAGTCTTCTACCGCTACGATTTTAACAGTGTTTGTATCCATTGCCGGAAAGCCTCTTTTTAACATAAAAATACTTATTGGACAAGAAAATTATTCCTATTTCCTTTAGGCTTATATAGCCAATTTGTCGTTTAGGAGTTAAACCAGATGATGGCTATGGGCATAGGAAACTAACTCACTCGTATTGCGTACATTGGCTTTTCGCAGCATGTTTCTTCTGTGTGTATTGGCTGTATTAAAGGTAATGGCCATTTCACCGGCTATGTCTTTGCTGTTGTTTCCTTCTGCCAGCAAACGGATGATCTTTTTCTCTTGAGGAGAAAATACTTTGATGGTTGTGTTCGATTTTGGCATGGATGGAAAGTAAAAATTTTTGATCCCCTCAGAAGACGTAATGCTCAAAATCATATCATTACTTTTGTTCCAGTGCGAAATATCAGAACACTTTCCAATGATAAAAAGCATCTTGCCTATATGACTGAATTCTATGTGCAAAGTCTGATGCAACAACCTGATAGCCCTGCCCTCTGAACTCAGAAGCCGGAAGTCGAAGGAAGCTTCTATTTCTCTGTCTTTATTTGAATAATTTTCTATGATGTCCCTCCACTTTAGACTGGCATGGTGATACTGCTGCGCATCATCAGGATGGATGTACCTTGTAATGTAATCTATTTTGCCTCTCATGATCAGGGAAGGCGGATAACCCGTCACCTCATAAAACTCTTTCTCCAGGTAAGGATAACTTTCTTTGACCACGTCGTATACAAAGTAAAAAGAAGCGCCAAACTCAATGTTTTTCTTGAGTCTGTAGTTTCTCTCAATAATATCTGCGTATTTGGATCGTGAAATATTTTCGGTGTAAGGGTTCATGGAAGGTCAGGTTTGAAGTATAGGGCTTGGTTTTCATCTGCTTTCTATATAGTTAGTGTATGCTTTGTGCGTAGATGTAACCTCATTTATATAATTGTTTTCAAACAGGCGTATTGAATGAGTTCTGTGGTATTTTTTACCTTAGCTTTGCGAAGCATGTTTCTACGGTGCGTATTGACCGTATTAAAAGAAATACTGGCGCGGTCTGCAATCTCTTTACTACTTAACCCTTCTGATAGCAGCCTGAGGATTTTTACTTCGGTTTTGGTAAATGTACTATCTACCACGCCCTCATGTGGTCTGGCTGGATAAAAGATCAGATTTTTGGAGAGCACTGGTCCTGTGATGGTCAACACCATTTCTTCCTCCTTTTCCCAATGGGTAATATCCGTAAACCGATCCAGGGAATACATCAGGTATCCCTTTTCATCAAACTCTATGGCAATGATTTGCTGTAACAAGCGTAGAAAATGACCATCTATATGCTTAATGCTAAAGTCAAGACTGATCTGGTAATCTTTGCGCCGATGGGCAGGCAGATCAAACAGATACTGGTGTATTTTTTTGAGGGCAAGCAGGTAGGTAGAGATATCTTCATCACTGATCATATTGTTTAAAAGATAAACACCGTGAATGAGCAGGCGGTCGCTGTCATATCCCGTGATCTCTTTGAATTTGTGGTCCACGTAGACAAACGTCATACTCGAGTAGTTGAAAACAAAATGACAGGAACGGCCAATGATATTCATATGCTGAACTTCTTCTTTGAGTATCAGCAGTCGCCTTAGTTTTTTTTCGTCGGTAGTATATGCACAATAAGGCAAGCATTCTCTGTAGGCAGAAGGGGTAAGCGTGACCATACACAGGCATGATTAGATAATTTTAGTAAGACTACGATAATTTTAACAAACGGGAAATACCTAAAAATAGGTATTTTTGAAAAAAGGGCTCTTTTCTTGCAAAAAACAGGACTAAAATTACTCAATTTTCAGTATTGGCTAAGTATCCGATAAAAGTTACTTTTGGTCAAGTTTGGTTTACCGATAAGCACATGTATACAGACAGCGTAGAGATTAACCTTACATAAAGCCAAAAAAGATTTATCCAACCCTTGCCTATGAATGCTGCCATTACCTATCATAACGATCTGAAACGAGCGGTTCAAATCGCTCAGTCTATTGCCCGGGAATACCAGCATGAGCACTTCTCTCCCGCTCATCTGCTGCGGGCTTTGCTACATACCGACATTGGGTTGACCCCCTTTTTGGAGTCCATAGATAAAGAGGTGGCTTATCTTAAAGATTGGGCAGATGTAAGGATTGAGAACTATCCTAAAGCTTCCAGGGGCGTCAGCGATCCTGCGGGCGACGAACGGGTAGTCGCTGTGATGGAGGAAGCTGACCTGCTTTGTTTAAAACTTTCTAAAGACCAAATTGATCCCCTCTGTGTGTTAGCTGCCCTTTGCAAGCCTAACCTGGCTTTTACCAAAGAGCAGCTCAAAAGTTTTCCCTTAACGGCCGATGAAATTATCGACAGCAGCCTGGAAGATGCCATCATACAGGAAGCCATTACAACCACTATGCCGGAGGGTACGAGTTTTCAGCCTAAAGCTACTCTCAAAGGCAAAGTGCTCTTTAAATACTGCATTGACAAAACTTCGTTAGCCCGGGAAGGAAAAGTAGACCCTATCATTGGCAGAGACCGGGAAACCCGCATGATGGTAGAAATCCTGGGCAGAAGGACCAAGCCTAATGTCATCATCGTGGGAGAGCCTGGCGTGGGTAAGACCGCCCTGGTTGATGGTTTTGCCCTGAGTATTACCCAGCAGAAAGTGCCTGCGCATCTCTCCGCTGCCTTGGTCTTTGAACTGGACACGGGCGCCTTGGTAGCAGGCGCCTCTTACAAAGGAGAAGTAGAAGACCGGCTGAAAAACATCATCAAAGAGTTGAAACAATTTGACCGTGCCATTCTATTCATTGATGAGATCCATACCTTATTAGATCCTATGGGGCCGGTAGGATCAGGGGCTGCTAACTTGTTAAAACCGGAACTGGCACGGGGTGAACTGACTGTCATTGGGGCGACGACCAGCGACGAATACCGGGAATTTATTGAACCGGAAGAAGCCTTTAACCGCCGCTTTGAAATGCTCAGAATCGAGGAGCCCGATGTAACGACTGCTACCAGAATGATCAGGACGTTGCTCCCGTTTTATGAAAAGCATCACCAGATAAAAGTCGCTGCGGATGCTTTGGAGGAGTCTGTCCTGCTGGCCAAAAGATATGTCAAAGACAGGCGGCTCCCGGATGCGGCCATCGACCTGATAGACCGTACCATGGCAGCCATTCGTATGGCTGATGAAACCTCTGAAAAAGAATTAACAGAACTCAAAGAACAACTCACAGCCCTGCCGGATAATACCTCCGAAGAGGCTCTGACAGAGTTAACATGGTTTTATACCCAGCTTAAAAACAGGATAAGTCCTATCTTGTTGAGCCAGTTGGAACACGAGCAGGAAGAAACGCGCTGGGCAACGCCCGAAAGCCTGAGAGAACATATACATCAAACGCTCGACTTGCTGACTTCTCTTGCTGGTCATAAGAAGGGAAAAGTAGAAAAAACAGATATTGCAGCCGTTGTTTCTCACAAAACGGGAATTCCCCTTGGCAAGATACAGTCCAAAGAGCGGGAAAAACTTCTGAATATAGAGGAGCATCTCAAGCAAAGAGTGATCGGACAGGATCAGGCCATCAAAGCCTTGTCGGAGGCTATCCTGGAATCCCGCTCGGGTCTGACCAAAGCAGGGCAGCCTATTGGCTCTTTCTTTTTTCTGGGACCTACCGGCACAGGAAAAACGGAACTGGCTAAAACCCTGGCTGAATTTCTTTTCAATGATGAATCTTCCATGATCCGCTTTGATATGTCTGAGTTCAAAGAAGAACATTCGGCAGCCCTGCTCTACGGCGCCCCTCCGGGCTATGTAGGCTACAAAGAGGGCGGGTTGCTGGTCAACAAGATCCGGGAAAAGCCGTATGCGGTTTTGCTCTTTGATGAAATAGAGAAAGCGCATCCTTCGGTATTCGATGTTTTTTTGCAAATTCTGGACGAAGGCAAACTGCACGACCGCCTGGGAAAAGAAGGCGACTTCTCTAATGCGGTCATCCTGTTTACTTCCAACATTGGCAGCGAATACATTGTGGAGCAGTTTGAGCAAGGGAAACTGCCTACCTCACAGCAAATGCTGGACATTATGAGCCGCCATTTCCGTCCGGAATTTCTGGCAAGAGTCACTGAGATTGTCCCCTTTGCCCCGATTGTGGAAGAAAATGTGATTAAAATATTCAATATTCACTGCAAAAAGCTCAGCGATACGCTGGAAAAACAAGGCATCAGCCTGGAACTCACCGAGCCGGCCAGAAAGCACCTGGCACTCTCCGGGTTTACTCCTAAGTACGGGGCGCGTCCGCTGACCGGCGTCATCAGAAATCAGTTGCGGCGGCCTATTTCCAGACGCATTATCTCCGGTGAAGTAGGGAAAGGTTCGCATATAAAAGTGGATATCCAGGAGCAGGAGTTGGTCTGGGAGGTGCGTTAGAAGACGGAAGTTCTAAACTTCGGTCTTCCGTCCCGGTGGGGCACCACTTCCGCTTTAACAACATAAAACAGAATATCCATCAAAACAGAAAAACTATGAATGAAGTAGAAATTGGCGGTCAATTAGTACCCCAACAGTCCTTTGAAGCCATTGCACAGATCGCTTCCAACCGTACCCTGCTGGTGCAGCAACTGACGGCACGGCCGGGTAAACCCGAACCGGTGTATGGTCTGAAGAACATCGATGAGGTCTTCTCACATTTCAAGCCCAGCACAAAAGTAGAATTTGAAAATGCGGATGGCATCTCCACCAACGAAGAGCTAAAATTCAACAGCTTATCCGACTTTAAAAAAGAAGGACTGGTGGCGCAAAGCCATTTTTTGCAAGAATTAAATGAGCAACAGGAAACCTACGAAGGAATCATCAAGCAGCTTAGACGGAACAAAATCTTAAAATCAGCTTTGCAAAATCCGGAAGCCAGAGCCGCTTTCCTGCAATCCTTACAAAAGCTTACCCAGGAATTAGACCAAGCAGAATAACTTAACCCAGAACAAACATAGCTATGGCAGAACAAGAAATAAAACCACAGACCGAAGCCGTCAAAGAGAAAGAAAAGGCTCCCTCCCAGAGCACGGCTGCCTCGCTGGAAGAACTTACCGACCAGCTCATGGAATACGGAGGATTTGAGTTGATAGAATCCTCTGTAGAGGGCGCCAAGGTCATGAATCCGGCCAGCAAAGCACGGAAGAATATCTTTTTGACCGAGTCGGGTAAAAAAGAGGATCGCAAGGCTTTAAAGAAACGTTTGCAAGCCTGGCATGATCTGCTCAGTGAATTTGAGGATGTAAACCAGGCGTTGGAGGAAGCACAGCAGCGCACGGAATCAGCAGGGGCACAACTGAAAACCAACCTCAAACGCGCCATCGACGCCTCCAAAGTGCTGGAACAGTCTTATCGTTCGGTCGCCCATTTTTACAAAAATACTGAACAGGATAAGATCAAAAACATCACCCTCTTCAACGCCAGCCTGGAACGCTTGCAGGACCTGGACAACACCCTGGTCTCTGATAAGATCACAGAAGAACTCAAAAACAACCATGACCGGCTGGACCTTCGCAACAACTACTCTTTGATGGTCATTCCCGGCTACCTGGGCTCCAAAAAGGTCGTTGATAAAATGGCCAAGATCGCTTATAACAATAAAGTCATGCTGATTACTGACTTTCTGCACCTGGATGATCCGGATGCTGTCATGGAAGACTTTGACGCCGCCAACCTGACAGGCGGAGAAATCCATCTTTCCAACGTGATGATGGCTTGCAACTGGATCGTTGGCCGGGAAAAGTACGAGGAACTCGGCGAGGACGAAGAACTGTTTGTTCCTCCGTCGACGGCGCTGGCTGGAAAAATTTACAGCACCCTGATCGCCCAGCCTACCGCCGGTAAGATTCATGGAGGCCTGAGTGAGATCGATGGGGTAAAATTTGGTTTGAAAAAAAGTGAGATTTCCGAACTGGAGCGGCGCGGGTTGGTTCCCCTGGTCAAGGAATGGGAAAAAGTCATGGCTTTCTCGGCCAAGACCCTCTACAACGGCAATGACATTGGCCTGCAAACCTACTCCGTAGTGCGCGTATTTGACTATATCGGCAAAGTCATCATTGATTTTCTCAACCGCCAGGCTTTTGTCAACTGGACCACAAAGGTAGAAAGGGATTTGAAAATGGAGATTGGACGGTACCTGAACAGTATCAAAGGCTATGATAAAATTATAGAGAGCTTCAGCATCACCCGGCTTACCCAGGATAAGGAAACCAAACGCATTTTTCTGGACATTCATATTACCCCGTTTTTCCCGGCCAAGAACTTTCTGCTCAAACTGGGCGGCACCAAAGGAGATACTGCCGAAGAATGGGTATCGGAGTATGCGGAGCAGTAACATGCTTAGGCAGGTTACCTTGTTGGGTTTCAGGCTTACTAATAATCATAAATATGTTAAACCTTAAAAATTATCATTTAAACCTATCACTTAATTTTATTCAATTATGGCATTCTCAGCAAGATTAGACTTAGACCCGCTAAGCGATGTAAGGGTATTGAATTACTCTTATAGCTTAAACAGAGATGTAGACCCCAGCGGACGCCCTGCCGGCTCTGTGCGTGGGGGTACGGTGCACATTACCATCGAGGCACACAGCGACACTTCTTTGTTCGAATGGATCACCGATCCTACAACCAAGAAAAGTGGAAAGATCAAGATCATGGATGATGCCACGGCTGGCTCCTCTCTGAAAGAGTTGGAGTTTGAAGACGCCTACATCGTGGAGTATGGAGAAAACTTTCATTGGCAAGGCGGGGAGAACATGGTGGAATCCTTTGTGGTCTCCGCCAAAAAGCTCAAAATGGGCGGCGGTGAAATTGAAAACGAGTGGCCAGGCTCATGATTTCTTCAAAGTAAACCTATCATTTTTTTGGACTGTTGGGTTTACCCCCTATGCTATGGTAGTGACAAACAAGTCATATCATATTTACTCAATTCATACAGCTTAATCCTTACGCAGCACAGGGGCAATTCGGTTCGCCGCTGCGATTAACCCTGTGCTGCTATTGAACTTTTCGATGTGGCACAGAAAGTAAACACTTATATAGAGATCAATGGCCAGGAAATCCGGCCTTTCTCTCAAATCTCTATTGCGCAGGAGTTAGGGTCTCACAACACGATCTGGCTGACGCTTCCTACCGATGCGCTGACCCTCACCGGCATGAACATCCTGAACCAGATCAAAGAGTATCTGGGTACGCCTATCACGCTCAATTTTAGCCCGGACATTTTCTCTCTGAGCATTGCCAGCTATGAGCAAAGTTCATTTCAGGGTATCATCACGGATGTACAGTTGACCCGGCATACAGGCGGAGAGAAAAACGTACTCATCACGGCATCCGGTCCGACCGCTCACTTAGCCGGGCTGCCAAACGCCCGCACTTTTACGGACAAAACACTTCAGGATATAGTCAATACCGTATTGCAGGACGTACCCGGCGGTTGGGAGACCGTCGTAGACCCGGCATTTACAGCAGCGATCCCTTATGTGGTACAGTACAAAGAAAACAATATGCATTTTTTGCAAAGGCTGGCGCAGGCGTATGGAGAATGGTTTTTTTTCGAGGGAACAAAGCTCATTTTTGGCAAACTACCCCGGCAGGAAGCCATCCCACTTCCCTTTGACCGCGACTTGTTTCATTTCAATTTTACCCTTCGGATTGTTCCCCTAAATTTCAACATACAATCGTATGATTACCGGCAAGATGAAGTGTATAGCAGTACCTTAGCGAGTGCTTCACTAAACGATTTGGACACTTTTGGCCAGTTTGTCCGTGACAAAGAAAGCAGCCTGTATATCAATCCACCCACGGCAGTACCGCATCAGGTTTTCCTGAGCGCAGACGAATTAGACACCCTCAAAGATCATCAGCTACGCACCTATTCCCGGAACATGGTATTGGCTTCCGGTTCCAGCGACAACCCTGCCTTAAAGTTAGGCTGTATCACCAATATCACTGGGGAAAGTGTCCGCGAAACAGATCACGGGGAATTTATTGTGACCCGCATCCATCATCAGATCAACCAGACGGGAGGCTATAGCAACACCTTTTCAGCCATTCCGGCCGAAGTCAGTTCCCCGCCGGTCAATGCTGTTGTCCACCGCCCCCGGTGTGAGTCGCAAAGAGCCGTTGTCAAAGACAACAAAGACCCGGAGAAGCTGGGCAGGGTACAGGTGCAATTTACCTGGCAGACAGACCCTGAAATGACACCCTGGGTGCGGATTGCCAACCCCTATGCCGGCCAGGGAACCGATGAACTCCACGGTTTTTATTTTATCCCGGAAATTGATGATGAAGTGCTGGTCGGTTTTGAAGACGACAATCCTGACCATCCGATCATTCTGGGAAATGTATACAACAAAACCTCCACCCCTGCCGAGTGGTATGATGAAGACAACAAACTGAAAGTCATCAAAACACGGCACGGCAACCAGATTCATTTTAAAGATGAAGCCGGCAAGCAGGAGATCAAAATCTTCAACGACAGCGGTGCGACCAATTCCATCACCTTATCGATGGACGGCAGTGGCAGCATCTCCATCAGCACCAAAGGCAGCTTGTCGCTCTCGGCCAACACGATCAGCATCAACGCCAAAGATTCTATTACGATGACCTCCGGCGAGGAGACCAAGATGAATGCCAAGAACTGGAACGTGGAAGTAGCCGAAGGCTCCTCCTTAAAGACAGATACCCAAACGATGGAAGCCACCAACGCCTCCTGGACCGTAGAAGCCAATTTGGAAGTAGAAAGCAACCAAATGTATACTAAAGCTACAGAACACGTCACTGAAGTGACCAATGCGACACTGACAGCAGAATCTAATCTTACGCTGGAATCTACAACCTACAGCAACCAGTCTACCAACGCTTCCCTCATGGCAGACAGCAAAATAGAATTGAACGGCAATGAGGTGAATGTAACGGCTTCTACGGCGCTGGCGCTGGCAGGAGGTGCCACCTCCGAAGTCAAAGCCCCCAATACCTCTATTATAGGAGATATTGTGGCAGAAGTAAAAGGGGGTACGGTGAAGCTTAATTGAGATGGGAACTTGAAAGGTCCAATGATGTATTGAACATAACTACTGAAGCCATGCAGATACTCAGACAAAATTCCATTGGCCCTCAGGTCAAACTGCTCCAGCGGCTGTTGAATTTAAACCGCCGCGCCAGTATACTTTCCGAAGATGGCAGGTTTGGCCCGCTAACGAATGGAGAAGTTAAAGCATTCCAATCCGGCAATCGTCTCACAACCGACGGGATCGTTGGTCCGGTCACCTGGCATTCCCTGGGTATAACCGTTGACATAGACCATCATGTAATACTATTTCCACAGCCGACCAACATGACGTGCTGGTCGGCAGCAGCAACGATGCTTTTCGGGAATATGTCTGTAGGTCCGGGTGGCGCGGTCATTACTCCCGACGGCGGTCTTGATTCAGCCCATGCTAATGTAGAGGTATTCGCCCGTGCTTTCGGCCTTACCATGCATGCCCCTATGTCCTGGAGCGTACAAGGCTTTGCACGACTGCTTCGCCGGGGGCCACTATGGGTGGGCGGTGTGCAACCCTTGGGTTCACCAACGGCTACTCAGTCAGGACATGTCGTAGTGGTTGGCTCCATGTGGGGAAACGGAAGTGCAGAAGGCACCATGCTTCTGATCTACGATCCATGGCCTCCAGGGCTGGGAAGCAAATATGGCGTATTCTATGGCGATCGCCTCGCCAATTCTCCCCTGATGACCATGTACATTCTGCATAGATAAGAGAATGGAATGAGGTTGGTTTTGATCAACGCAACGATTGCAATTTTTAAAAACGCATTCACAGTTATAGCTTATGGCTTATAAACCATCTCTACCTTTGCAGTTAGTCAAAAAAAGTTGTCTTTAGATATAGTTATTGATCACATACCAATTCTTGGCATAAGCTATCGAACATCTCATTCAGACCTAAACTATGTGCTTCTGCTTATAATTAATATTTACCATACCGGAACTTCTTCTATTCTCGAGCAAAAGATTAAATCGACATGATGTTGCTCTAATAAGTTTGTTAATCTGAGGAGAAATATGTCTTTATCTCTTGCAAGGACAGTACAGTATTCTCCCCTATCATTAAACTTCCAGATTTGCGATTCAGCAAAATTGTCAGCCTGAGCTTTTAGATAAAATACATCAAGCTCATTTTGGCCGAGAAAATTATAAATGCTTGGCTCATTTGAATTAGCTGGTTTAAGTTTATATTTCTTTCTTAATAGATTTTCTTTCTCTAAATTCTTAGCATTAGCTAAAAGTCTGAATTCGTTCTGTAAGTATTGATTTGGCTCGATAAACCCTATAGCATAGGAACGCATGTTTGATCGGATTCTTCTTACCATTTCGGTTCTATCTTTAGAAGGTGATAGTATAGTTTGCAACTTTCTATCGTAAATCCATAACTCTTGAACATATTCAGCCCAAAAATTATGATTTGTACCAAAACCCAACCGCTTACTTTCATCACCTTGAAAGTAACAATCCAACGTTACAGCTATCTCTTTGGACGCAGATGTTAGATCTTCTAGTAAGAACAATGAAGCCATTAATAAATAATTATAAGTTCATCACCTTTTGAATTAACAGCATGCACATGAGGATGCTCATGATGTGCTGGTTGACCTGGACCCGTCATGTGAGGATGTCCATCAGGATGATCCATGTAGTGCGCACCACTGTTAGGATCTCTTCTACCTAATCCCGATGCTCCACTTGCCTGTAGTTCATTAAAATTTCTCCCCCTACTATCTACATTTAATTCATCAAAACCTATATTCTCTCCTCCCCTCGAAGCTCGTGGTACTTGAGTATGATCCTGAGCCATATCTAATGCCTCTCGTCTTGATCTAGCTTGTACTTCTGTGCATGTTAATCCACTTGGATCAATCTTCTTATTAGGGTTTAGCGGATATGCATATATTTGTGAGCCTCCATCCAGCCTAATTGGATCCTGACTCACATACTCCCCACTCTCCGGGTCATAATACCTGAAACGATTGTAATACAACCCCGTCTCTGCATCCTCGTACTGTCCCGGATAGCGGAAGGGGCAGTCATTGCGCTTGCCTTGTAAGTTACGCAATTGTCCGTAAATACTGGTTTCGGCAGCCCAGATTTGTTCGCCCTGTTCGTTGAACATACGGGTAGGCGTACCGAGATAGTTGGCAACAATACTGTAACGCTGCGCACCGTGCAGTTTGGCTACAGGCGCAAAGCTCTCGGGCTCGAAAATCCAGGTGGTGAAGTTATCGGGAGGCCCGTTGGCAGGGGCTGTCGCAATTAATTGATCTTCCTGCTGTACCGCCTGATGCAGCGACTTCCAAAGAGGTTGTGTTTGGGAAGTAGCCACCGCGTCTTCTGTCCATTCATGCAGGGGTACGTTGCCATCCCATATCCATCTTGTGGTGCTGCCGCTATACGTTTTGCTAAGTCTTCGTCCTAAGGCATCGTAAGTAAAGCTGACCTCAGCGCCGTCAGGGCGTGTTACTTTCGCCAGCATCCCGGAGGCGTTCCAGGTGTAGTGCCACGTTTTGCCGTTGGATTCTCTTTTTTGTATCATGTTTCCCTCGGCGTCGTATTCGTAGCGGGTGCCACCAGCTTCCAGCAGTTGCCCAGCCGGACCATACTTGCGGTCGCTGCGGTCGCGGGTGCGGAACAGGTTGCCTACGGCGTCGGGCATACGGAATTCAAAAGTGCCGTCGCCATATTGCGCGCCTGCCAGGTTTCCTAAGGCATCGTGGGTAAAGGTGGTATTCCCTTGCTGGGCATCGATGATCTTACGCAGACGGTCGTTTACATCCCACGCATAACGCTTATCCATGAAGCTATCTTTGCTTCCTGTAATCTGATGGTGGATAGTCCGTCCTAACTGATCCCGCTGCATATGGCTACGGATACCTCCGGGCAGGCTGCGCTCTAATTCCAATCCTAATAAGTCACGCTGGAACGCAGCCTTCCAGGCATCTTCTTCGCCTTGTTGCGCTAAAAGCTGCTCCACATCACCCATCTTATTTCGTTCCATGCTGACCTGCGCGCCCAGGGAGGAAGTCAATTCCGTTCTTCTTCCCAGCAGATCGTATGTAGACGCTACTTCATAGCTCCCTTGTATCTCTTTGACCACCCGGCCTAATAAGTCTCGTCCAAAATGCACCATTTGATGCTGATTTTGAGCCAGGATCAGTTCGCCATCTTCACGGTACTGGTAGCTTTCTGTGGTCTCGTCGTGGTAGGTGACCTGTGTGATGCGCCCGGCCCGGTCGTAGTCGTGCTTCATCCACTTGCCTTTGGGGCGGCGTACCAGGGTGACCCGTCCGGCGGCGTCGCGCTCATAGGTGCGGGTCAGCAGGTCAAAACCTATCTCCTGGGCTACGTTGCCCAGCGGGTCCAATGCAAAGCGGTACACCAAGCCATGTTCATTTTTGATACCAGTAAGCTGGTCTTCGCTGTCGTAGTGGAACGCCACCGTAGTACCCGCTTCGCTGCGGGAGGCCAGACGGTTCATCCCCCGGTAGCGAAAGGCTACCTCATGCTGCTGGTCTTGTACATGAATGACATTACCTTCCCCATCATAGCGCAGGCGGCGCTGGTTGCCGTCGGGCTCGTCTACCTTTACCACCCGCCCCAGCCAGTCGAGTGTTCGGCGTTGTACATTGCCCTTAGGGTCTGTCACGGTCAGGCAGCGTCCCAGGCGGTCGTATTCCCAGCGACTGGTTGCGCCGTCGGGGGTTGTAAGTTCGGTCAGGTTGAGTTGGACGTCGTAGCTAAGAGTGGTTTGGTTGCCGAAAGGGTCTGTCACCTCGCGCAGCAAACCCTGCTGGTAGGTGTATCGGGTCCGTTGCTCCAGGCAGTCAAGACGTTCGATCAGATTGCCTTCGGTATTATACTGCCATTGCCACTTCCCTCCTACCGTATCGGTCGCTGCAATGAGTTGGTCTTCCTCGTCATATAACAATTGCACAGTAGCATCGTCAGCCTGGGTGATACCGGTTTGGTTGCCTCGTTTATCGTAGCGGTAGCGTGTGGTCAGTCCCAGTTCGTTGATTTCTTCTGTAACCTCATTGTAATCGTTGTACACGGTTTGGAAACTGTTGCCCAGGGCATCCATCTTTTCAGTGACGACGCCTTGTTCGTTGTAGTAGTAATAGGTTTTATAGCCCAGGGAATTTTCTACTATTGTCAACCTCTCTTCGATGTGATAGGTAAGCTTATGGTCGTAGATGCCGCCATCGCCCCAGGTTCGGAGGCAGCGGGCATGTTCATCATGTCTATCGTACTCGAAATAAAAACTGAGTCCATTACGGTTGGTTTCTTGTACCAGCAAATGTTCCTGATATACATAGCGAAAGGCTTGATCCAGCGCATCATGTATGGCGATGAGATTGCCTGATGGATCATATTGGTAGGATACCAGCGGGATAGTTTGCCCTTCCTGGTCAGGGTGCGGGCCATGAATAGCCTGGATACGCCCGTGCTCATCGCTGGCAATGTCTAAGATACGACCGGCGCTGTCTTTGATC